>CAVIYC010000089.1:0-4032 GCA_963647095.1 Oscillospiraceae bacterium
ATACGTCGTCGGCGGGGACGTGTCCTCCTCTGGTGACTTTGTGGTTATTCAAAGTCAAAACGTCTCCGTTTTCGCAGATGAAGATGTTTTCTTTCTTAATTCCGACGGATTCCGCCAATTCGCCATGGAGCTTAAGCATGCGGTATTCGCCATGCGCCGGCATGAAATATTTGGGGTTGGCCAATTTGAGCATCAACCTCAATTCCTGCTTGGATGGGTGGCCGGAGGAATGCAAAGAGAAAGACAATCCGTTTTGCTTCACGTCCGCCCCTTGCTTGATCAAGGCGTTGGTCAATTTGTCGACCATGGCCCCGTTTCCGGGAATGGGGTTGGAAGAGAAAACGATGGTATCGCCAGGCATTATGTGGATGGTTTTGTGCGTTCCGTTGGCGATGCGGGACAACGCGGCCATCTCTTCGCCTTGGGAACCGGTGCAAAGGATGCAGATTTCGTTGGCTTTGTGGTTTCTCACCATATCGTCGCTGATTAGGTTGGCGTCGGGGATTTTGATATAGCCATAATCTCTGGCTATGCCCACGACATTGACCATGCTGCGGCCCAATATGCAGATTTTCCTATTATGTTGGACGGCGGATTCCACTACCTGCTGAATGCGGTTGATGTTGCTGGAGAAGGTGGAGACGATTATTCGTCCCGGAGCTTTGTCGAAGATGGAATCGACGTCTCTTCTGACCGCGGTCTCGGAAGGGGTATATCCCTCGATCTCGGCGTTGGTGGAATCGCTCAAAAGCAAATCCACGCCCTCGGCGCCGAGCTTGGCCAATTTGGTCAATTCGAAATTCGGCCCGACCGGAGTCAAATCTATCTTATAGTCGCCGGTATCGACGATGCGTCCGGCTTTGGTGTCGATTATCACCCCGAAAGCGTCCGGAATGGAATGGGTGACCCTGATGAAAGACACGGTGAAATCATCGCCGATGGGGATGACGCTATTTTCGTCTATTTCCACGATCTTGACGTTTTCTTTGATTCTGGCGTCGTCCAATTTGTGCCTTATCAAAGCCGCGGCCAATCTCGGGGCGTAGATGACGGGAATGTACAAGCTCCTCACCAAAAACGGCACGGCTCCGATATGGTCTTCGTGTCCGTGGGTGATGAAAAGGGCTTTGACTTTGGAGCGGTTGTTCTTCAAATACGTGTAATCGGGGATGACGTAATCTACGCCCGGAAGGTTCGCTTCGGGGAAGCGGACGCCGGCGTCCACGATTATCAAAGAACGCTCCGTTTCGAAACAATATGTGTTTTTGCCGACTTCGGCCAAGCCCCCAAGGGCAAAGATGTTGGTCGGTGAGACGTAACCTGCCATAGAAATATAAACCTCACTACAATGCTAAAAGCCTATTTGCGTGCGCTACAAGTTATATTAACACAAAAATATATGTATGTATCGAATTTCTATATTTCCACGGCATTCTCGGGGTGAGCATACGGGTTCTTTGAATCTATATGGTCGTAGAATAAGACGCCTTTTAGGTGATCTATCTCATGCTGCATGACTATGGCTTCGAAACCAATGGCCTTAACGTGCTTCTTTTCCAAGGTCTCCCCGTCGATGTAATCCACTTCGATGCGATAGTCCCTGACGACGTATCCGGGATGATCCTTATCGACCGATAAGCACCCTTCTCCGCCTTGGAGGTAGCATTTCCTCACCGATGAGACGACGATTTTCGGGTTGATCATCAAATGTTTGACCATTTCGTCGCCGTCTTGATAGGCCACGACGCACATTTGCTTGTTTATCCCGATCTGGGGGGCGGCCAATCCGACGCCTTCTCTGACCTTTGGGTTTTCTTCCCTATATTTCTCGTCTTGGGTGAGAAGGAGATATTGATACATTTCCAAAATGGTGTCTCTGTCTTTTTCCGAGACCGGCAGTTCCACCAACTTGGAAGGGGAATGCAATGATTTGGCGTTGTCTTTCACGATTTTGAGCATAACGAACGTATTATAGCATATTGGCCGCGATTATCTTAAAATTCATCATATGAATCTCAACGAAGAAAATGCCGTAAACGAACTATCCTCGGCTTTGAAAAACGACCCGAGGAACATAGATCTCAAAGAAAAGGAAAGGATCATGATGGAATCCGAGGAAGTGTTCCATCTTTCCAAGCGTTTGGAGATGGCTTCCGAAGATTATTCAAGGGCGATGCAGCTCAAAGACAAAGCCTTGATAGAAGAAAAAAGAAAAGCCCTTCATGAGATCAAGACGAAATTGGATTCCAATCCTTTGGTGAAGGCCTATAACGAAGCCTATGTCAAAGTGAGGGACTTGTATATGCAGGTGGACGATATAGTTTTCGGTCCTTACCGCAACAAGACTTTAAGCGGGGTGAAGGACAATGATTAAGATAACGTCCGGAAAATATAGGTCGCGGAATATATTCGTGCCCGACAACCTTTTGGTTCCCACCAAATCGATGGTCAGGGAAGCGATAGCCAATATGGTCAGGGAAGATCTTCCCAATTCCGTATGCCTCGATCTTTTTGCCGGATCGGGCGCGGTGGGCATCGAATTCTTGTCGAATTCCGCCTCTTTCTGCGATTTCGTGGAAAAAGACCCCGATTGTTTTAAGGCCATAAAAGACAATTTGGCCGCTTTGAAGGAAAGCAACGCCAAAGTTCATTTCATGGATTCTTTGGAATTCCTTTATAACACCGATTTGTCATACGATTTGATATTCATCGACCCGCCTTACGCCAATCATGAGGCTTATCAAAAATCGTTAAGCTTAATCAAAGAGAGGAACCTGCTTAAAAAGAACGGCAAAATCATTTTGGAATACGAAGGGGAAAAGCCTCCTTTCGACGATCCGAATTTTATTTATTCCAAAGAAAAGAAATACGGCAAGACCAAACTGATTGTGGCCAAAAACAACGCGGATATTGGCTAATTTGAATTTATTGGCTGGCAAGAACTAATTCTTTATGCAGAACGTTGCGTACAAAGGAATGGATTTTATGTTGTTTTCGAATCCGAAATTCTTCGAGGAAATCCTGATGCTGTATTTGGGATCGTATTTCGAAACATAAGACTTCAAAGACCTGGCCTTGACGTTGTCCGCGGATTTGACTTCTATGGGTATTGCCTCTCCGCTTAAATGGATGACAAAATCCAATTCGGATATGTTCTTGGAATCCCAATAATGGAGTTTGAAGCCGTTGAAGGTCAATTGTTCGGCGACGTAGCTTTCCGCCATCATTCCCTTTACCTTGTCGGAGATGTCGATGTTTTGGATGATTTTGTTTGGCATCAAACCGCCTTTTAAGGTCAACAATCCGACGTCGCAATAATATATTTTGAAAGTGGTTAAGTCCTCCGTGGCCGTCAAAGGATAATAGCCTTCGGTGGTCAAGGTGCAATTTATGACGACGTTGGCGGCTTTGAGCCAGCTTAACGCAACGTCGTAGTTCTTGCTCCTGGCTTTGTTGGAAACCGCGGAATATTGGAATTTCGTGGTCTCTTTGCCTAGTTGGGAGAAGATGCTGTTATATATTTCGACGCTCTTTATCGTTTCGCTGGGGGTCGCGTATTTGGACATATCCGAAATGTAGGCATCGGAAATGGAAGCCTGTTCGGATCTGACCAAGTCCATATCGTGGGTTTCAACATATGTCTTGACGGCTTCGGGGAATCCTCCGACCGTTAGATAAACCCGATATAAGTCCATGGCTTTATCGTGCAAAGGCATCGGGGACAAAGAATCATACGATTTGACGATCATGTCCCTGATTTTTTCGTTTCCGGTCGCCAGTAGGAATTCTTCGAAATTCATCGGGAACATATTCATCATGTTCACTTTGCCGACCGGAAAGGAGAAAGAACCCCTGTTTATGGCAAGGCCCAGCAAACTGCCCGCGGCGATTATGTGATATCCATTGACGTCTTCATTGAAGTATTTCAAAGAGGTCAAAGCCGCTTCGCAGGCTTGTATTTCGTCAAAGAAAATCAAGGTGCGGCCTTCTACGATGGTTATTGAATAATAGGCTTCCAAGGCTTCGATTATC
>CAVIYC010000090.1:0-4011 GCA_963647095.1 Oscillospiraceae bacterium
GTGTATTACGCCTCGGCCAACGCCACGGCGGTGGCTTATATGCAGCGCCTCTTTTACAGCACCCCGTTTGACAAAACCATGAAAGTCGGAGCCTCCGTCGCGGTGGCCAGACGCGGAGGATGTTCCTCGACCTTTGATGAACTCAACAAATTCTTCGCCATCAGCGGAATGCCCATTGCCTCAAGCTGTTATTGGAATAGCGTACATGGCCGAGAAAAAGGCGAAGCCAAGGAAGATTTGGAAGGTCTGTTAACCATGAGGACATTGGCTCGCAACATGTCTTTCTTGATGAAATCCATCGCCTTGGGCAAAGAGAAATACGGCATGCCCGAAAAAGAAGAAAGAGTGGCCACCAACTTCATACGTTAACGACCCAAGACAGAGGAGCTATTGTTTGGAAATACGCTATACTAATCATGGCAATCCTAAAACGTATCCAAAAGTTCCGCACATTCATAGATCCTGAATTCTCAATGGCGTCTACGAACATAAACCTTGGGAGGATTTCAAATGAGAGCAGAATGCATTGAAGAATTGATACGTGGCAGACGTGATATTGAATTCATTTACAACAATCATCGTTATTCCATCACTTATTACAACGATAACCGCGAGAAGTATATCAGCGTATGCGAATATGGGTATGACCCCGTCGACGTCAAATCGGCCTATGAATTGCTGAAATTGCACATCGGCAAGAAAACGTTGGAACAAATATTCTCTTCGCTTCCCGATAGTTGCTTCTGCATTTGTTAGCCAAATGGCGTAACGACGCCAAACAACATAGAATAACGTTCAATTAGATTGTTGAATTTTGGTCGAAAAGGCGAAAATCGCCACACCAATTCGTTTTTTGTTTAACTTAGGTGAACGCATATTCACTTTTTATCAACTACCCATTATTCATAAAAAATTGATATATGCGATACACTAACCCTTTACTTAGTAAAAGCCCTTACAAATAGCAAAATTAAGTTACCTAGAAAATCGAATTAGGAGGAAATAGCATGAGAAAATCGCTTTTCTCGATTAGCGCTGCTGTTTTGTCTGGTTTGATGTTGTCCCTTTTATCTTCGTGTGGGCCGGAAGAATCTTCCAACACGAATGATGGCTATGACATTTCCTATGATGGGAACAGCAACGTCAAAGCCAAGGTAGAAGAGAAATCAAACGGCAAAAAGAAGCTCGTCATCTCTGGGTCCGGAAAGATCAAAGATTTCGCCGACGCTAGTGGCCGTCCGTATGCCAAAGAGGCCAAAAATATCGATGAAGTCTCAATCTCCGACCAAGTCACCTACATCGGCAGGAATTCATTCAAGGATTTCGCGATCACTTCCGTCGTTTTGCCTAAGAGCGTCACCGAAATCGGCTACACCATCGTATCCGACGGGGTCAACATCTGCTCTTTGGGCGATACGAGCGTAGCTCAGCCAGCCACCTCGAAAGCCGTTATCTATTACTATAAGGATAAGGCTCCGACCGTGGATTATCGCTACTACTTGAAGGGATCTACGAACCATTCTCCCACCGACATTACCGCCGGTGTCACCGAAGATTCCAACCAGTATTGGCATTACGTGAACGACGATGTGAAGATCTACAACAAAAAGAAGATCCTTTTCATCGGCAACAGCTTCACTTTCCGCAACGGAACCGATGCTAACGAAGTCGGAGGAGTCCCTCGCATCTTCACCGAAATCGCCAGAGATTTGAACGAATACGTCGAAACCTGGGCCGTGATGGGCTCGGCTTTGGCCTTGACCGCCCACGCCGATTCGACGACTGAAACCGGAAAGCAAGTCGACATATTGCTGACCAAATATTCGGATTGGGACTATGTGGTCTTGCAAGAGCAATCCACCAAGCCTTTGACCGATTTCGACGGATTCAACTCCGGCGCGGCGGCCATCGCCAATAAAGTGAAAGCCAACAATCCCGACGCCAAGATCGTTCTGAGCGAGACTTGGGGCTACCCGAAAGTCGCGGATTCCTACAATGGCGTCCAAAACATGGAACGTTCCTTGCGCAGGGCTTATAACCGCGTGGCCGCCAATATCAACGCCGATGTGCTGAAAGTCGGCTCGGCCTTCACCTATATCGTCAACGACCCCGACCATAACGTTACCCTCTGGAACACCGACAATATGCACCAAAGCTATTACGGCGCTTATCTGAGCGCTTCGGTGGCCGTCGGAGGATTGCTTCGCATAGATGTCAGAAACACCAATTACGTCAATGACGCGGAGCTTGATCCGAAAGACCAAATAGACGCCGCGACATTCAAATACTTGAAGGAAGTCGCCTATAATTGCGTTTTCGATACCGGTTTCGACCCCGATACCGACATCACCATCGAGCATAAGCCGTTGCATATCGCGGTGTATGAGAAATACATATCCGAAGAGAACTTCAAGACCTTGTTAACCGCTTATAAGATCAACGCGGAAGACAGGAATATCGGCTGCAACAACATCACTTATACCGTTTACGTCGGAAGCAACCCCGACGATCCTTATTACAGGATCGCCGCCTTGTCCGCCGAATTGATGTCTTTGAAAAACGAAGACGGAACCTTGAAGACCGACATCATCTTCCCTTGCGGAAATAACGTCAATTCCGATGGCAACATGGACAACACCATCGTCACCAACGACAGGAAATCCGCTTATGGAGACATCAAGGTCTTTGAACAAAGCGGACGCTATATCGCCAGAACCAACGACAACGACATGACCATGGACTTCTTCAGCTGGATGACAAGCGACGAAGCCAAAAAGATCATGGATCCGACTTATGATCCGACTCCGGCTCCGACCCCGACCACATCTTATGATTTGGAAGTCGCCGTTTGGGGACGCTTCATCTCCGAAGAGAACTTCTTGGTCCTCTGGAATGACTTCAAAGTAAAGAACGCCACTGCCATCGAAGGCAAAGACGTCCATTATACCTATTACGAAGGCGCCGCCTCTGGAGAAGGAAGCTATTCCGTCGCCACGTTCGTCGCCAATGTCGTTAAGAACGGAACGTACAACGTCGTCTTCCCAGCCGGAAGCAACATCGACGATTCCGACAAACTCCCCAACGCCGTTGAAAAAATAGAGATGGGATGCTTGGTATTCGGAAAAGAATCCCGTTACGTCGCTTATTACGACACCAACGCTTTGACCCTCGCTTTCAAGAACTACATCACCAGCGACGCGGCCAAACTTTTGATGGACGATACCTATACTCCGGCCGGCGAACCCGATTTGAAGATCGCCGTTTGGGGACGCTTCATCTCCGAAGAAAATTTCAACACTTTGTTGACCGCCTTCAAGGCCACGTCTGACGCTTCTGGGAAGGAAATCGTATATTCCTATATCGGATCGAGCGACAGCACCGATCCCAACTATGGCGTTGACGCGTACGTTACCGCTTCCAAAGAATACGAAGCCGACATCCTATTCCCCGCCGGAAGCAACATCGACACCAAGTACGGCGAAGGATTGGTTGGCAAAGAAGCCGTCGGAGTCAGCGTGTTCACCGAAGCCAGCCGTTATATCGCTTGGACCAATGAAGACGCTTTGACCCTCGCCTTCAAGAACTGGATTCTCAGCGACGATGCCAAAAAGATCATGGATGACACCTATGTGCCTTCCACCCCAACCGACTATTCCTTGAATATCGTCGTTTGGGGAAGATACATCTCCGAAGATAACTTCAAATTGGTTTTGGATGGCTTCAAAACTTACTGCGCCACCCAAGAAACTGTCTTGCCGACTGATGAAATCACCTATGCATACGTGGCTTCCGAAACCGCTAGCAGGGTCGCGGACTTCGCCCCTATCGTTTGCGCGGAAGGTGCCAACTATGACGTGGTTTTCCCAAGCGGCTCTAATTTCAAGGACAATTTGGCAGAAGGCTATACCGCCATTCATCACCAAGCTTTGAATGTCAATGTGTTCGGAGAAAAGTCTCGCTACATCACCACTTTGACCAACAAGGTGATGTCCGAAGCCTTCTATAACTACA
>CAVIYC010000091.1:0-3978 GCA_963647095.1 Oscillospiraceae bacterium
ATCCAGGGGCCGCGCCAATCAATCTGGAGACGGAATATTTCTCCATGTATTCGGACATGTCGATGCGGATTATGTTGCTCTCGTTGTCGAACAAGGCTTCGGCCAAGGCTTTCGCCACCTCGGTTTTGCCTACCCCCGTAGGCCCGAGGAACAAGAACGAGCCAATCGGCCTATTGGGGTTTTGGATGCCCGCCCTTTGACGCAATATGGCATTGGAAACCAAGGTTATGGCGCCGTCTTGCCCGATGACTCTCTTTTTGAGGGTGTCTTTGAGATCCAAGACCTTTTCTTTGTCCCCTTTGGATATGCGGGAGACGGGGATGCCGGTTACCTTGGAAACGATTTTGGCGATGGATTCGGAATCGACGATTTCATCGACCAATCTCTCGTTTTCGGAGGTGGATTCGGTTATTTCCCTTATTCTCCTTTCGTATTCGGGGATGGTTTGGTATTGGAGCTTGCTGGCTTTCTCGTAATTCCCTTCTTGGAAGTAGGTGGCCAATTGGATCTTGGCTTCCTCTATTTTGGTCTTTAAAGATTTGGCCTCGGCGATGTCGGCTTTTTCTTTCTTCCATTCCTCGCTGAGGCTATTGGATTTCTCTTTGTAGCCTTTTAGCTCTTCGTCCAATTCGCTCAAGCGTTTCTTGGAGGATTCGTCGCTCTCTTTGGTCAAAGCGACGCGCTCGACCTCAAGGGAGCGGATTTTTCTGTTCACTTCGTCCAATTCGGTCGGCATCGATTCGATTTCGACCTTGATGCCGGCGCAGGCTTCGTCGATCAAATCGATGGCCTTGTCAGGCAAGAAGCGGTTGGTGATATACCTATTGGACAAAGTGGCCGCGGCGATCAAGGCATTGTCGGTGATTCTCACGCCGTGATAGGATTCGAACCTTTCTTTCAAGCCGCGGAGGATCGTTATGGTGTCTTCCACGGTCGGCTCTTCGATCATGACGGTTTGGAAACGCCTTTCCAAAGCTCTGTCTTTTTCGATATATTGCCTATATTCGTTTAAGGTCGTGGCACCGATGCAATCGATTTCGCCTCTGGCTAGCATGGGCTTGAGCATGTTGGAGGCATCCATTGCCCCGTCGGTTCTTCCGGCTCCGACGATAAGGTGGATTTCGTCGATGAAGAGGACGATTTTGCCTTCGGATTCTTTGATTTTGTTCAAAACGGCTTTAAGCCTTTCTTCGAATTCTCCGCGGTATTTGGCCCCGGCGATGAGCGCCCCCATATCGAGTTCGTAGATCGTTTTGTCCTTCAAAGTCTGAGGGACGTCGTTTTTCACGATCCTTTCGGCCAAGCCTTCGACGATGGCGGTTTTTCCTACGCCCGGCTCGCCCAATAAGATGACGTTGTTTTTGGTCTTTCTGGCCAATATTTGGATGACTTTGCGGATCTCCTCATCCCTTCCGATTACGGGATCGATCTTTCCGGATTTGACTTCGGCGTTCACGTTGCGGCCGAACTTCTCCAAGATGTTTTCGTCTCTGGAATAATCTTCCATTCCATTCATTTCGTTCATATATTCTTACCTCCTAAGAGAGTTTCTTTCTCTTGAAACACCATTATTATAGGACGTGTTTTAGCACTCGCAAGTGTTGAGTGCTAATTATTTTCAAAATATGCAAAAGAATGGGATAGGGGGAAGTGCGGGATACCTTATTTTCGGGATTCAAAATGAAAAAATTGGGAATTGCCACCGGAATTCAAGTGTGCCAAAAAATCAATTTAAATCCGATGGTATCTATCGAAAGTTGGAAAATTGCTTTATTTAGCGTCTCAAAAGCCCATCAAAAAAGCCTGATGACGGGCATCAGGCTTATATTTAGGGGTTTTTAGGCGATGGTGAAATTGATGACGATCGAGCTGTTATAGGAAGCGTATTGAGTCTCGTCGATCAATTTGAAATAAGAATTACCGACAGGAATGGTATAGGTGTAAACACCGTCGGATAAGGTCGGGGTTATGACAGTGCCTGCATTGGTCTCGGAGATTACCGAAGAAGAGACATAGCAAGAGAGGGCCCCATTAAATTTGACGTCCTTCTGAGTGCTCCTGGTAATGACGATGGAAGTTATCTCACCCATCGAAGTGGTGTTATAGATATTTCCGGCGCCCTTATTAACGTTTCTGAATTGGATTTCTCCTTCGGCGCTCTTCATGATGCTGTCGCCGGAGTATCTGATTCCGTCTTTGACGAAATCAAGTTCGGCATAAGCGCTGAAATCGTCGCCGGTGAAAGTCGTGGTGTGGTCGCCGGCCTCTGGAGGCACGACCACCACGTATTTTTCGATACTGATGGTAAATATTCCGTAGAACGCCCCATATTCGATTTGGATGCCGTTGGTTTCGTTTATGGCAATCCAGTTTTCGGAATCGACGGTATAGCCGGCATTGGTAAGCTTTGTTTCGTAGGACGCGGTATAGGTATCTTCGTCAATGGTCTCGTCATAATATCCGTAAACCATCAAATATTCGGTTCCGGAAGCATAAGCGCCATATCCTTCGCCTTCGGCCAATTCGAAGGAAGGAACGATGGTTTCGTCCACGCTGTCTTTGTCAAGGAAGTCGGCGATCAATTCATAAGGGAAAGTCGCATAGACGGCGTCTCCTTGGTAATACCAGGCGAATAAATCGAATTCGCCTTCCTCATAATAGATTTGGACGCCGATAGAATCGTTGGTGCCTTCGATGTCGTAGTAATAGTTGAAATAATCATCTCCACTGAATTCGTCGTCGAATTCGAATCCGGCGTCAGTCAATTGCTCTCCATAAGAAGTGGTCAAATCGCCGCATTCGGCATCGTAAATGATGAAGCATTCGCCATCTTCGTCGGTACCGCTTGCTTCTACGTAAGAAGAGGTAAGGCCGGTAGGGAAAGGAAGGTCGGAATAGCCATTTAGGTATTCTTTCATCGCGGCGATGTCGCCAGAAGACCAAGCGGTCGGATTTTGATCCGCGGGCGAAGAGCTATCCGCCGGGGTCGAAGAAGAGGTTCCGGGATTAGAGGAGCCGCTATCGACCGGCGTAGAGGAGGAGTCTGCCCCCCCCGTTGCAGGCGGCGAGCAAGAAGGCCACCGACAACAAGCTGATTTTCAAAAGGGATTTTTTCATGTGTCATTCTCCAAATAACACTTGATATTATCTTATCCTTTCCTTCTTTGCACGCGCATATGCGCATTTTAATAAGAAAAAGTGAGATTTTGCGATTAAAACAAGCGTTCTTTACATACGGATATGCATCCAAAGGCCTAGAAAGGCAATAAAACCCATTAAGTTTCGATCTTAATGGGCTTTTGAAAAACGCAAACGGACGTATGCCTTCAACTCAATCTAAATCATCTTTATCATCTCGTCTTTTCTTCGATTTCGTTTATCCTTTTCCTTTCTTCGCTCGATAGTTCCCAATCTATTGCGCCGATATTGCTTTCGGCTTGTTTTACGTTTCTCGTTCCGGGGATTGGGATCACGTCAACGTCCGGATTGGACAAAAGCCAATTCAAAGAAACCTGCGCGATGTTCCTATCATGTTCTTTGGCGATCTTCTCAAGTTCTTTCATCAATGGTTCCATTTTCTTGATGTCGCATTCTCTTGGGCAAGAGAAAAGCCTTTTGATAAAAGGCACGTTGTCGTTTCTTTCTTTGGTTATGTCCAAATGGCCGAAATATGAAGTCATCTTATACATGAAAGGCACTTTTTTGTTTCGGTATTTTCCGGTCAAAGTCCCTTCGGCAAGCGGGGCGTATGGTATTATCGATATGCCGTATTTCTTGCATACGTCAAACACGCCGTTTGTCTCCGGATACCTTCTCAATATGTTGTAGCCGACCATGACGACCGCCAAAGGGATGCCGTGTTTTTCCAACGAAAGATAAGCTTCTTCTATTTGCTTGGCGGAAAAATTGCACACGCCCACCGCTCTGATTTTGCCCTCACTCACCGCTTCGGCCATCACGTCCATATACGCAGATATG
>CAVIYC010000092.1:0-3889 GCA_963647095.1 Oscillospiraceae bacterium
CATCAACGAAACCCCGACGAAAGTCGTTATCGACGACGTCATCGACTATGGGGATTTGACCGTATTGGTCTCGGCCTTGCTTAACAGCGACATCGAAAACGGCGTCGCTTTGTCCGGAACCTTTGCCTTCGGCGAATACCAAATCCCTCTCAAAGCGAAGGCCAAGATCGACGTTAATGGCTTGATCGCCGGCGGAGACATCTCCAAACTGAGCGACGTCGAAATCAAGTTGCCGCTTCCTACGGGCGACGTTTCCATCCTCTATCATGACGGAAAAATCTATTTGGACCTCTTGGGGAACAAAGTCGCATTCGGCTTAAAAGAAAAAGAAATGTCCGGCATCGACTTCGATGGCGGAATGGCCAACATCAACGACATCATCGCCATCTCCAAATCCGAAGTGGTGCCCAACACCTACATCGTCACTTTGAAAGAAGACGCGAAGAAAACCTTCAAGTTCATTCTTGAAATGGCAGGCCTTATCGAAGAAGAAGACGATATCGATTTCGCTTTGAACCTTTACGTCACCAACGAGCGCATCGCCGGTGTATACGCCGACTTTGCCATCAACGACAAAAAGGCCATCGGAGTGGATTTCCTTTATCAGGATGAATATTTCATCTTGCCGGATTTGAGCGAATACGCCGACGAAATCTCTTTGTCTGGCAGCGTCGCCTTGAACATCGGACCCGACGCAGTCGATTCCAAAACCGGAGCTTTGAAGAATTCCAATACCTTGGATTTGAACGTTACCTATCATACCCTCGAAGCCAATCCGCTAAAGGCCATCGAGGCTTACGCCACCTTCGTTCCAAGCGCCAACGTAAAGAGCTTGCTTAGTATCGCCTCCATGTGGGACACCGGCATGGATATGCCAGGCATCGTCTCCTCTTTGGCCAACGCCGATTATCTCGACATCACCTTGAAAGACGGCTATTTGGATCTTTATTCCTGCGCCGGTTTCGTTCAGGAAGACAAAACCACGGCGAATGAAGTCTTCTACCACGCCCAATTGGATTTGAACGAACTTCTAGGCGACGGCTCATTGAAAGCCAAAAAGTCCGCTTACGATTTCGACATCGTGGAAGACGAAAATAGCTTCGACTTCATGGATTTGCTCGATATCTTGAAAGTCGACCTAAGCAGCGACAAGATCGATTTCTGGATCGATCACGACTTCATCTTGGACACCATCGACACTTTGCAAGTCGAAGGAAAGGTCAACTCTTTCTTAATCGATAACCTCGGAGAATATGGCTCGACCCTTTTGACCGTCTTGCAATTGAACAAACCTATCTCCGACATCAAGTTGTCCATCCCTCTTGACGAAGAAGAAGAAGCTTCGTTCACTATCATGGCTTATAAGACTACCTCAGACGAGGCCTGGAATCCTTCCACCATCAAAGATACGGAACAGGTGAATTGGCTGAAACTAGCCGTGTCTTCTTATGATGGCGATGCTTCCCATAGCTATGAATACGACGCTTCGGAAATCGCCAAAGACCAAGCCAAAGTGGACGAATTCGCTTCGAAATACGACGCTTTGCTCGCCGAATATGAAATAAGCGACGAATACAAAGCCAAAGTGGATGCTTTATCCGAAGAATACAAGGCTTTGAATAAGAACGTCCAATATTGGATAAACGCCGCTTACAACGTTTTGAAATCCCCGGCCGATACCCTCGCTTCCACTTATAAGACCGAAAAGAGCAACGCCGATAACTTCATCAAATACGTCGGGCAAGGAAAAACCACGGCCGACACTTATTATAAGAAACTGACCTCCGCAGGCATTGATTACATCAACTCCTTGGACGAGACCACCATCCCAACCTATATCGAAAGCCGCAAGGCCAGAGAAGCCACGGCCTTCGATGCCCTGGTCGCCCAAGCTAAAGCCTTCGAATGGAAAGAAACCGATAATATGGAGATGGGCGACTTCCTTACCTACGTCACCAACGCCTCCAAGATCGTTGGCCAAAAAGCCAATTACGTCTCTCAAAGCGAGGATTTGGACGCCTTCGCTAGCAAAGTTAAGGAAGAATTGATTCCGGAATACGTTAAACGCGCCAACGAATATGTCGAAGGGTTGGTCGAATATTATTATGACTTCGAATTGACTTCTACTTTGACTTACGAAGAAATCGAGGCGAATTACAACTTGATGAACAACCTCTTCTCGAAGTTCTACGTCACCATCAATGGCTATGTCGATTTCGCCTCTTGTGTCGGCGAAGAAGCCGCCACGGCGCTTAGCAGCAACGCCATCAAAGCCAACTATTATTGGAAGTCCGGATTGGGTGGCTATCAAAAGTCCGTCGTTTTATCGATGAACGCCAAGATGGCTTATATCCTGGAAGAGACCGATTCCAGCAAAGCCGAGGCAGAAGTCGAAAAGATGTGCAATTTCTTCAACGACGTCAAAGATTATCGCAAGCTCTGCTCGAATTACGATGCGGTCTATGCCAAATACAAAGACCTAATCGATGAGATAATTTGGTAACCGGCATTGATATGAAAGCACTTCGAAAGAGGTGCTTTTTTCTTCGTTTTCAAAAATATGGCTATAATAAAATCACGAGGTGACAAACATGGAAAACGAAACGATCAACAACCTTTTGACCAGGAGAAGCGTCAGAAGCTTCTTAAACAAACCGGTGGAAGAGGAAAAGATAGACATAATCACCAAAGCCGGCGAATATGCCCCGACCGGAATGAACAAGCAATCCCCTCAAATCATCGTCATCGAGAACAAAGAAGTGAGAGACGTCTTGTCCAAGATAAACGCGGATGTGATGGGAAGAGATGTAGATCCTTATTACGGCGCGCCTATCATTATCTTGGTCTTGGCCGACCCCAATATCCATACTTACGTCCAAGACGGATCCTTGGTCCTTGGCAATATGATGAACGCGGCCCACGCTTTGGGTTTAGGCAGCGTTTGGATCAACCGCGTAAAAGAGATGTTCGAAACCGAAAAAGGAAAGGAACTCCTCTCTTTATGGGGCCTTAACCCGAATTTGGTAGGCGTCGGTTCCTTGGCTTTGGGGTATATCAAAGGCGACTATCCTAAAGCGACCGAAAGGAAGAAAAATTACACCATTAAGATAAAATAGGCGACTACCTACATAAAAACAAAACGATAAATATGGGCATCCGCGAATCTGGATGCCCATATTTTATTTATCGAGCGTCAAACGGCCAAACGCCTTATTGAAACTTCTCCCAATGGATATCATCTTAATCAATGAGAATGAAAAAACTTAAAAAATGAGAATGTAAAAACACCGACAAAGCCTAAAGAAACATCGCTTTTGATAATGAAAAGTTGCAAAAAATGAGAATGTAAAATAAGATATAGCCAAGGAGGAAGGAATATGGTCGTGGGATTGGAAAACGAAACCGTTGAATTTAAGGAATCTCTCGCCGAGAAAGAAGAAGCCATGAAGGACATTGGGGCGATGTTGAACAAAAGAGGGAAAGGCACCCTTTATTTCGGCATCGACGACAATGGGTTGGTCACGGGATTAGCAATAGGAAAAAGAACCGAAAGCGATTTGGCCAGCAAAATCAATTCTTCGATCGAACCCGCTCCTTTTTATTCCATAGAAACCAAAGAAGATTCTTTGGGCAACAAATTCATCGAAGTGAGTTTTCACGGAGACTGCAAACCATATCGCGCCAAAGGGGCTTATTACATCAGAAACGCCGAAAGAAGCGATCTCATGCCAACCTCCCTTCTTTCCGAAATGCTCATAGAAGCCCAAAAGACTTATGACGAATGGGAGAATTCTTCCTCGGAATCGGACTTTGGCTCGGTGGACGAGAAATTGATCGAAACGGTGGTTGATAGAGGAAATAAGCTCAATCGCTTGAACCATCCCTATAG
>CAVIYC010000093.1:0-3649 GCA_963647095.1 Oscillospiraceae bacterium
CAGCTAGCTCAACGGCAGAGCATCCGGCTGTTAACCGGACGGTTGTAGGTTCGAATCCTATGCTGAGCGCCATTAGTGGCCCGTTGGAGAAGCGGCTTAACTCATATGCCTTTCACGCATACATTCATGGGTTCGAATCCCGTACGGGTCACCATACTTGAACGATTGGATTGACATACGCGTCAATCCTTTTTCTTTTGATTTTAATCAAACGAAACTATGTCTTTTCATTGATATCCAAAGCGAATGTTATAGAGTAATATCAGTTGAAATTTCAAGGAGCTATTCATGGGAGAAAACAACAACAATTTCAAAGAGAAATTCCAAGCCTTTTGGAATGTGAAGAGAAACAAAATCATCACCATCGCGGCCGGTAGCGTTGTGGCTGTAGGCATCGTTTTGGCCATCGCTTTGCCGATTGCTTTGGGCGATTCGTCCAATTCCGGCAACACTTCTGGAGGGGACACTCCGACGAGCAAGCCTACCGATGCAGAACTTGGCAAATTGCCGGTGATCGATGCGACGAAGAAAACCATTACCTATGGCTTATATCCCCAAACAATCGTGAGCGATGCTAAAATCACTGCCGCTTTGAACGATTTGGATGTAGGATCCGCCGATAGCAATGGCTGGTATTTGTACAATTACGAATATTACGTTAAGAAAGAGGCCCACAACGAATTTGGTATGGACAAATTCAGCGACGGAAGAAAGATTGAAAACGGCACCGAATATTGGTTTAAATGCGAGCCGGTAGAATGGAAGATTCTCTCGAATAACGACAATACTTATTCTCTTCTTTCCACGGTTTCGTTAGACGCGCATCAATACAACGGCAAGGGAGGCGTAGACGGCAAATATGCGAGCAATTATTCAAATTCCGATATTAGAGAATGGCTCAATGGCGCTTTCTATAAGGCCGTGTTTAGTTTAGATTCGTCCTATCTTTTGAAAACGGAAGTCGATAATTCGGCATCGACGACAAAATCTTCCACAAATTTGTATGTGGATGACGTAAACACCAATGACTATGTCTATTTGCTGAGCTATCAAGATTATATGAACGAATCTTATGGTTTCTCTACTGATGTGTCTAGACTAAGCAAGCCAACCGATTATGCGCTCGCTTCTAATTGCTACCGATTCAATGGGCAATATACGTTTTATTGCTGGACTCGCTCCCCAGGCGATAACAACAGCACCAATGTTTGCCGAGTAGAATATGACGGAAGCGTAGGTAGCGGCAACGTAACTGATGGCTATTACGGAGTCCGCCCTGCGATCACTATCAAATATTCCGCTTAATCAATCTGAGAGTGGCGACTAACCCAAAAACGGTGCAGGGCCACTCTTTTATTATGCTTGCATTGACTCAATAATGGATGCATTGGCAACAAGGGTCATTATTTCAGCGTCCTTGCCGCAAAAAGACGTCGCCATAAATCAATATTCCCAAAACGAAGGGCTGCCAACAAAACCATAAAACCACACGAGCGGTCAGAGCGTTCAAAGACAATGACTTCGTTTGTTTTCCTATATACGTTAAAAAAGTCTCTGATGGTCAGAGACTTCGATAAAACGATAAGACCGAATCAATCAGACTTTTTTCAGATATGACTTAAGGGCATTCAATGTTTCTTCGGATATCTCGTGCTCTATCTTGCAAGCATCTTCTTTGGCGATTTCTTCGGACACCCCGATCTTAGTCAAGGCCTCGCAAAGGACCTTGTGCCTATCATAGGTTCTGGTGGCGATTTCCCTGCCTTTTTCGGTCAAAACGATATAACGTGATTCGTCATCGACTATATAGCCTTTTTCTTTGAGTTTCTTCATGGCGATGGAAACCGAAGGCTTGGAAAAGCCCGTATAAAGGACAATATCTTTGCTTATGACATTGCCTTTCTCGCTTAAGATGAGGATGGTTTCTAAATAGTCTTCCATCGATTCGTGAATATTCATGCGAATATAGTAACACATTAAAGCAAACAAAAAAGGAGCCGTTTGGCTCCTAATTTTGCTTGTTGGCTTATTTGGTGATTTTCTTGATGTTCTTTGCAGCCATCACATCGTCGACCAAGCCCATGGCGCGACGCAAGGACAATCCGGATTTGACCTTTAAGGTAAGAGGAACGTCCGCGTATTTCTTGTTGTCGGAATTTTCGACCGGCAAAGTGGAGTCATGATAATCTTTGGCATCCAAAGCGAAATTGCAGCGGAGGTGTTTTCCGATAACGGTGATGAAGACGAGCTTCTCTCTGTGGGCAGAGAAGGAGACGCCGGCGATTGATTCGCGGGCCTTGATGCCGTAATTCTTGGTGATATAGGCAGAGAGCTCGTCGAATTTCTTGCGGAGATCTTCGTCGGCTTCTTTGTATTTGACGGAGAAGGGGATGCGCTGAATGTTCAAATTGCCACTCTTGTCATCGGCAGGAACTTCAACGGCGACTTTTTCTTCTTTCTTTTCTTCGACAGCAGCCGCCGGAGCTTCGTAACGCACTTCGACGACTCTTTCCACGACCTTTTCGGCCGGCTCTTTGTTTTCGCATTCGGCGATTTTTTCTTCCAAGACTTTGATTCTGCCTTCGAGTTCGTTGACCAAGTTGCAGCCTTGGTTCTCATAAACCTTGATTTGATGAGAGACGGACAAAGACATGACGAGCATGACGATGGCAAACATTCCGAGAGCGATGCAGAGAGCGAAGCTGGCGGCGTAACGCAATCTCATGACGTCCATGTAGCGGGCATAGGCAATGCCTTCGACGACCCATAACCCACCACAAACGTTCAAGAAGATGAAAATGGTAGGGAGAATGCCTTTCTTCTCTTTCGTCGCATAAATGATTATCGCGACAATCATGGCAACTAGGGATGCCCAGAAAATGCCGGCGATGGCGATCTTGGAGAAATCCCAGACCCAACCGGACTTGCCAAAGCAGAAGACCAAGTTGAGCAAATAGCGGTAGGATATGTTCAAAATGCCGTATCTGTGGCTGTTTCCATTGATGTATGACGCCCATGGAATGCCTATGGCGTTATCGCCGCCGATGGTGCCAATCGCCAAGAATACTAAGATGGCCAAGCTGGCGAGTATGCCCAAAACGGTGGTAGCGATATATCTCTTTTTCAGTTGTTTCATAGAAATATGAACTCCTTGTTTTGTTTGTAATTACTTTACTACTAATTTTCTTTATAAAAAGATAAATCGTTAGGAAATCCCTTAATTTTGCGAAAATCGATAGAAAATCGGATATTTTTAGGCGGTTAATTTGAGATATTTTAATCTTTATTTGATAGAAATTGCCTATGTTGCTATAATCTTCATCGCACCTAAATGGACCATTAGCGCAGTGGTTAGAGCGAGCCCCTTATAAGAGCTAGGTCGTAGGTTCAAATCCTACATGGTCCACCAAAAAGGAAACAAGCCCCCAATGCAAATGGGGGTTTTCTTTTGTTAAAAAGCCCTTTATGTGTATAATGTTACGCACGGAGGCGTACCCAAGTGGCTGAAGGGACTGGTCTTGAAAACCGGCAGCAGGGTCACACCTGGCGAGAGTTCGAATCCCTCCGCCTCCGCCATTGAAATTGAAATTCCCCCTATAAATTAACCCGGTCCAAATTAGACCAGGATAACAAGTGCGTAAGGTTGTTA
>CAVIYC010000094.1:0-3643 GCA_963647095.1 Oscillospiraceae bacterium
GGATTATCCGGACGCCTTCTATAGGCTAAGCGAGATGTATGAACAAGGAATCGGGGTGACAAAAGACAAAAGCTGCGCCGAGACCTTCCTAACCGAAGCGATGAACAACCAAAGCCTCAAGGCATATCTGAAATTCGCCGCAATGCAATTATCCAAAGAAAACAAAGGAGAAAAAGACCTGAAAATCGTCTATAGGGTGTTGGCTATCTTCAATAAGGAAGTGGATGAGACTTACGAAGAAGAACTTATGTGGTATAAAAAATTAAAGGACCGATATAAGGACATAATCGATTGGGAGGAGATAGAAAGAAATCCCGAATCGTATATTAAGAATCAAGAAAAGATAAAAGTGACTTGCTAGCAAATGCTTCCAGGCTGGACCTGATACGCCAACATAAAAGAGACATAAAGTATAGACGACAAAAAGCGAAAAGAATCGCGGAAAGGAACAAAATGAAATCAGACGAAAAAGAAAAGCCCATCCCAATCAAAAACGATTGCGGTGGCGATCCCTTCGATTTGAAGAGATTCAAGAAAGCTCAGGAAGGAGAATATGAAATAGCCTTCGATGAGTTAAAAAATGGGAGGAAGGAAAGCCACTGGATGTGGTATATATTCCCCCAAATAAAAGGGCTTGGCGAATCCGGGTATAGCGAATATTACGGATTGTCGGGACTTAACGAAGCGAAAGCGTATTATGAAGATGAACTGTTAGGATCTAGGCTAATCGCCCTTTGCAATCTTCTTCTACGCTTTAACGAGAACGACGCGGTTAGGATATTCGGCCCGACCGATAGCAAAAAACTAAAATCCAGCATGACCATCTTCTATCTGGCCAGCAAGGATGAAACATTCAAAGAAGTGTTAAACAAATACTTCGACGGCGAATTGGACAGCCATACGATCACAAAGATAGAAACAAAACCAAAAACGCTAAGGAGGATATATAAAATGGCGGAAATCAAGTGCCCTAATTGCGGCGAAATCATCAAATTGGACAAAAGCAGCTACGATGCGCTTTTAAACGAAATCGAAAAGGAGGAAATCGAGAAGAGATTAACCTTCCAAACAAAGCAAATCGAAGAGAAATACAAAGCTCAGTATGCTTTGAAAATCAATGAGCAGAACAACAGCAAGGACAAAGAAATATCGGATTTGAAAAACAACATTTCCTTGCTGAACGAAAAGCTAAAAGGCAACGACAAAGACGTGAAGCTCGCGGTGGCGAAAGCCTTGGAAGACGTCAATTCCAAACTAAGCAAAAAGGATCAAGAGATCGCCGTATTGAAAGGGCAAATCGACTCCAATAAGAAAGACGGGGAATTGACGGCCCAGAAATTGAAGGAACATTACGAATCCGAATTGAAGGACAAAGAGGAATTGATCGAAAGATGGAAAAACTTCAGAATGGGCGATTCCACCAAAGACTTGGGCGAATCTTTGGAGCAATATTGCAAAGACAAATTCGATCAAGCTAGGGCCGTTAGCTACCCTAGGGCCTACTTTGAGAAGGACAACGATTCTTCGTCTGGTTCCAAGGGCGACTTCATCTTTAGGGATTTCTCGGAGGACGGAACGGAAATCGTCTCCATCATGTTCGAGATGAAAAACCAAAAGGACGACACCGAGCACAAACACAAGAACGAAGATTTCTTCAAGAAGCTCGATAAGGACAGAACGGAGAAAGGATGCGAATACGCGATATTGGTTTCCACCCTCGAAGAAAACAGCGACCTCTACAACACCGGCATAGTCGATGTCTCCTATCGTTACCCCAAGATGTATGTGGTAAGGCCGAGCCACTTCATGTCCATAATCGGATTATTGAGGAACATGGCTTTGAATAGCTTGTCATACAAACAGCAAGTAATCGCCTATCAAAGGGAAAACGTCGACATCACCAATTTCGAAAAGACGGTGAGAGCCGTGGCCGACAAGATAAACACGGATTACGAAAACGCCGGAAAGATATATGGGGAAGTCGACAAGATGTGCGACGACATCGTAAACAAAGTCGAGAAGTTCAGAAAAGAATTCAAGACCGCGACCGGATGGATCGAGAAAGCCAAGAATCAGCTTCCCAACTTGGAGGTAAGGAAACTCACCAAAGGGAATCCGACGATGAAGGAGAAGTTCGAAGATTTAGAAAAGAAAGATTAATAGGAGATTATTCGATTTCGATATAAGGGGCCCCAATCTCAAAAAGGTTGGGGCTTTTAATTGTCTGGGTTTTCTTAAATGTTTTGTATCGATTGACAACTAGCGAATTCAACGCATCATACGTCTTGCCTTTAATTGATCGCCATGTAATTATCTGGTAAGCTCTACGTATGGAAAATACGCAAAATATCGCACAACTGTTTAAGTTTGTGCTTTTAAATTACGACAACGGATTCAAAAAAATAGAAAAGTCGGATCCAAACAACGATGTCATAACCAAAGAGCTGCCAAAGACGCTTAAAAAGCTGCTCCCGATAGATAGAAAAGATTTATATATAGCCGGCTCATGCGGAAAGGGACAAAAGACCGATTATCCATGGGTCGCGATTTACAACACGAACATAACCAGAAGCGCGATGAAAGGCCTTTATATCGTCTACCTTTTCAAGAAAGACTTAGGCGGCGTGTATCTAACATTGAATCAAGGAATAACATATTTCTCGGAAACGTACAAAAAAGAAAAATACGAGTGCGCGAGAAAAGTCGCCGATTATTTCAAAAACGAAATAGGCGATGAATACTTTTCCAAAGAAAGCATAGACTTGGGTGGCAAAAAAGGAACTTTGGGATACGGTTATGCCCAAACCGCAATCCTCTCGGCTTATTATTCCCTAAACGATTTATCCGAAGACAAACTTGAAAGCGATCTTCTGCGCATGATGGATATTTACGACGAACTCGCAGGGGTCTTAAGAGAAGACAATTACGATTACGACAAGGGCATAGACAAAATCCTTTTTGATTACGACAAGGCTTTCACTCCGGCGAACGAAGCCATTCAAGAAATCAAAAATGAAATATCTTCGCCTCTGGACGCCGATATAGTGAGAGAGCTAGAAGAAGTCGTTCCGAAGGTTAAATCGGTGAAAAAGTATTCCAAATTGAGAAATATCGACGTCATAAGAAAGGTCAACTACATCGAAAAAGCCAAAGCGGATGCCGAAATCGGAGAATTGGGCGAGCAATTGGCTTTGGAATATGAAGTCAGGAGACTGACCGATTTGGGCCGTCCGGACCTTGTTGGCGAAGTCAGACGCGTTTCCATCAAATCCGACGCGTTTGGCTACGATATCGAATCGGTGAATGTCATTAACGGCAAAGCCAAAAAGATTTTCATAGAAGTCAAAACCACGATCAACAAGATGGACGTCGATTTCCAAGTTTCGAGAAATGAAGTCGAAACTTCTAACGAGAAAAAAGATTCTTATTGTTTGTTCAGGATATATGACGCGAAGAATGTCAAACCGAAGTTCTATAAGGAGTTTGGCAAAATCGAAGATCACTTCGAATTGAACCCGATAACGTACATGGCGCGACACAAATAAATTAGGCCGTTGGAAAATAAAAATAAACTCTCAAGTGAATTGAAATGTACCCCTAATCCTGGACAAAAACAGGAAAGGGGTATTTTTCATGAAATACG
>CAVIYC010000095.1:0-3591 GCA_963647095.1 Oscillospiraceae bacterium
GCCCTGGCAGCACGGATGTGAACAACACTTCCGCCAACTCCAAAAACGCCGATGGGAAATTGATTCACCCAGACATCAACGTCGATAGTTCCCGCTTCGTCAATTCCGGCAGCTCCGCCATTTACGTTTACGGCGCCGGAGATGTCAACATAAATAACAGCGACATCGCCAAAGCCGGTGGACCGTTGGTATTCCTCCAACCCGTGACCGAAAAGACCGCGGATGACGTTAATTCCGCGTTGACGTTCGAAACTAAAGTCTCCACCCACGTCGATATCGACGATGAATCCTTCCTTTCCAATTGGAACGCCGGAAAAGGCGGCTGGTTCTCGGCTTACGAAGGCGCTTCGAATATCGCCGGCGCTTTGCAGTCGATGGATGGGTTATTCACTCCTCACGGCATGACGTTCCTTAAAACAGCCGACGACAGCACCAAATTCAATTTCTTGGTCCTCAATCTCCCGATTAGCGGCAGCGGGACCGGCGTTGGCCTTCCCGATATCGAAGATGGCGGAACCGACGTCACCGTCAAAAAAGGCGGGCATGTGGTTTATAGCACCCTCGAAGGCTATGCCGACGTCATAAACGCGATCATCAACACCCAGACTTCTTCCGATACCGCGGCGGCTTATAAAGCCTACGCCGAGGCTTTGTCCGGAACGTTCTTCGGAAACAATTTGGCTTACGCAAACATCGCCACTGAAACCGTTTTTGCCACGACAGATAAGGAAGGCAAACACGAA
Source organism: Oscillospiraceae bacterium (assembly GCA_963647095.1). Lineage (GTDB taxonomy): Bacteria > Bacillota_I > Bacilli_A > RFN20 > CAG-826 > UBA4951. The sequence goes on from CAVIYC010000095.1 coordinate 744, forward strand.
TTCTCGATGGTTAATAGCGATGCTAGCGGAAGTTATTTCCTTTGTCCCAGCGATTACGCCATCAAGGCAGGATTCTACTCTGGCGGAATGTTGCCTGCTACGGATGTTCCGAGCAGAACCCCCAATGTCAAAACCCCTGGCTTGCTTTCTTGCACCATCAACGGCGCTGCCGGCCAAATATATCCCGATTCCATGATCACTAATCCGTTTGGCTATAACGGAGCCCGCAACTACGGGTTGGTATTAGGAGACTATCGCGCCATATAATTATGTTTTCCAAGGTCCGAAAAAATCAGTGTTGGCTTTTTCTGGGCCTTTTTCTCGTCGTTGCCTTGTCTTTTGGCCTATCTTTCATCAATTATGGCGATTATGCCTTGAACTATTTGCCTTTTGTTTCGCTTCTTTTGGCTTTGATTGGCGGATCGTTCTTATTGAAGAGGTTCTTAAAAGACAGAAAGCCAAAAGAGCATAAATGGAACTTCTTGGCCAAATTGAGCGCCAAGCTGGCCAACAAAGAAAATAGGTACAAATTCATATTGTCCTGCTTGACCGTCGTCCTTTTGGCTTTGTTCTTCGCCCGTTTCTATTTCTTTAGGGGCGAATACCAATACATAAGCGTCAAAGGAACGACCGAATTCATTTATTATTACGACATCTTCCATTTGGAAAGCCAATTGTTGATGTTGAAGCTAGAACCCTTCTTATTGACGAAAGCGGAAGGGGCGATCGGTTCTTTGTCCAACGATTTATGGACCGCTTCCCTTATCCTTTGTTTCGTCTCCGCTTTCTTTTTGGAAGAATCCAACGTCAGCGTCCGTCGCTATATCGGCGCCCCAATAGCCTTCTTGATAACCTTGGCCTTCCCAATTGTAGTCAAAGGCATCGTTGGCACGGATTACGTCTCATATCGTTCCATATTGATGGGCTTGGAATTGGCCATCATCGATTTCTATTATTTCCATAGCTATCTCGAAGAAGGGAAATTCAAATTAAGCAAAAAAGAGATAAGGAACCTGTTTGCCATCCTCATCCCTTTGTTGTTTACGATGTTTAGTTCGTATACCCCTTCCTTGGTTTTCGGGAGATCCATCGTTTTGGGCGATTATTCTTTAAGCACCCCGAAGGGACCGAGCAACCTTTCCCATCGCATTTACGTCTATTTGTCGTTCTTGCTGCCGATTTTGTATTTCATCCTCATAAACCCCATGGAAAAAAGGGAGAGGAGAGGGGCGTTATTGCAAATATCTTTGGCCACGTTCTTCGGGTACGCCACGATCCATAGGGCTTATATATGGACTTCGTTGTCCGGTTGGCCTTTGCATTTGTGCAACACGGCGATGTATACCATGCCCATAACCTTGATATTCATCAGCTATGGACTTTATTATTTTACTTTCTTCGTGAACGTATTGGGGGCTTTCTTGGCCTTGATGATGCCGAATTTCTCCGATGGATTGAGCGTTTTCGATCCGACGGTCGTGGCGTTCTTCATCAACCATCTGCACGCTTTCTTCATGCCGGTTTTGATAATGCTTTTGGGAGTGTACAAACGGCCGAAGTTCAAATATTTCCTTTATTCCCAAATCGGGTTCTTCGTCTATTTCGCGTTCGTAATGGGGGTCAATACCGTTTTGACGGCCCATGGCATAAGCAGCGACTTCTTCTTCATCAACAGCGATTTCGTGGCCGACAAATTGGGCGATTGGGCCAAGAACCTATTCAAAATGACCGTCACTTTCGAAAAGAACGGCCTTACTTACGTAATCCATTTGGCTTACGACATCGTCTATTATCTCGTTTACGTCATATTGGCGTTCGGGATGTGGTTCTTGTATGAATTGCTCTTTAGGATGGTGGACGAACTATCGGTCATAAAAAGCTCCAAAGAAAAAGCGAACAAGAGGCATCAAGCCTATTTGATATCCCATAAAGGAGGAACAACGATGAGCGACAAAATCAGTTTGAGCATTTCTCATCTATCCAAGCGTTATAGCGGCAACGACTTCCTTACCGTCAAGGATTTCTCGCTGGATTTAATAGGCGGGAAGATATATGGCTTCTTAGGCAAAAACGGGGCCGGAAAATCAACCATCATAAAATCCATCGTCGGTATCCACGGCTTTGAAGGCGGAGAGATAAACGTCTGCGGGCATAACGTCATCGAGGAGCCGTTGGAAGCCAAGAAGGAGATAGGATTCGTCCCCGACAATTACGCGTTGTACGAAAACCTCACCGGCAGGCAATATATCGGTTATATCGCCGACCTTTACCATGTCGAAAAGGAACAAAAAGAAGAAATCGAGAAGAATTTGGTCGCCAGGTTGGAACTCACCGATCGTTACGACAAGCCGATGAAGTCCTATAGCCACGGCATGAAGCAGAAGATAACCATAATCGCGGCCTTGATCCATAAGCCCAAGATTTGGATATTGGATGAGCCGATGACCGGTTTGGATCCCAATTCCATATATCAAATCAAAGAATGCATGAGAGACCATGCCAAGGAAGGGAATATCGTCTTCTTCTCCAGCCATATCATCGACGTGGTCAAAAACCTCTGCGACGAAGTGGTCATCATCAAAAAAGGCGATTTGGTCGCTCGCATTGATTTGGACGAAAAGCCCAACGAAAGGGAGACTTTGGAAGAAACGTTCCTCACTTTGACCAGCGATAACAAAGAGGAAGCAGAGATTCTTCTAAACGAAGAAAAGAAGGAGAAGGGAAAGGCGTGAAAACGGCAAAGAAAGAAAAAACATCTTCTATCCGTCGCTTTTTCTCCATCGACTGGAAAGCTTTCGGCGTCTTGGTGAGAATGCTTTTCTCCAACACCACGTCCATCGATTTGAGA
>CAVIYC010000096.1:0-3531 GCA_963647095.1 Oscillospiraceae bacterium
GGTATGAATAATAGATCTTAGGTTCGTTAAGAAACGAAAATTCAGAGACTATTCCCTGAATGGAGAAATCATATTTGATTGACAATAATTCTTTCCTATTGTCAATAAGTATGTTCATCTCATGTTCTATATGTATTTCATCGTTTGACGAATAGCCGGTTTCCGACATGAATTGAGTATTGATCAAACATATATTTTCACTCATATTTAATGGTGTTTCTGAAATCAATAAGTTATCGTATGTATCTATGTTTTCTATAGATAAAGGCACTAGGCTTACATCCATGGTTTCGCCATTTTTCGTTTTTATGTTGTTCCGTGAGGGGAAAAAGTAAGAAAAATCATATCTCACTTCAATGTTATCGCTGACGATATTTTCTACTTCGTATACCTCCGGTCTATAGGCCCTAGTCAATGATAACGGCGAATTTTCCAATTCAACCGTTTCTTTTTTGCTAATTCCGGCCGTATAACGCGTCAGAACCCTCTTCGTTTCATTATTTAGCACATTTTTTGATCCAAAGAAAAATCCGACGGACAAGATAATGGTCGTAAAGCCGATTATCGTTGAGATTACGGTGAAAATATTCTTTTTGATATTAGATTTCAAATGAGAGAAAAGAATCATGCTTCCCCATTTGGATTTTTTCTTTCCCTCTTTGAGATTAATTTTATCTTTTTCTGTTTTAATATTTAAGTTGGTTTCAATGATATAACCATCCTTTAAGCGGATATGATAATCGCTGTATTTTTTGATCAATTCCTCGTTATGGGAAACCACGATCACCAATTTTTCTTTAGACAATTTCTTAAGGTGTTCCATTACTTGGATTCCATGGGTTTCGTCTAATGCCCCGGTAGGCTCATCCGCAAAAATCACTTTTGGATTCGCGATTGTCGCTCTTAGCAAAGCCACTCTTTGCTTTTCCCCACCGGAAAGGCTCTTGGTAGACCGTTTGGAAAGATTGGCCAACCCGAATTCTTCAAGGACGCTTTTAACCGCCTTAAAGGCTTCTTTCTTGCTTTTGCCCGCAATTAGCAAAGGCATGGCGATATTTTCTTCGACGTTTAACGATTCGATGAGGTTGAAATATTGATGCACAAAGCCAAACGAGGAATTCCGAAGTTCTTCGATTTCGTTTTTCTTTAGCTTGGTCATGTCCTTATTGCCAAAGAAAACCTTTCCTGATGTCGGCTTCTCATTGCCGGACAAAAGATTCAAGAGGGTGGATTTCCCCGAACCTGATTTCCCTACCAATCCGACCAGACCGACGCTAGGAAAAGAAAGAGAGATATCCTTCAAGGCGTAAATGCCGTTCTTCTGGTCTCCGAAATATTTAGATGCTTTCTTTAAAGTGAAAATAAAAGTCCCTCCACCAACTTATATCGGTAAGAGGGATCATTTTACTTGGTTATATCTATTGGCTCTTCGTGGCTCGATATCACTTTCCTCAATGAAGATTCGAATTTCTCTCTATCAAGCATTATGACATTGCCACATCCGAGACATTTTATTTTGATGTCGGCACCAACCCTGACTATTTGAAATTGTTTGCTTCTAAACTTACAAGGATGAGGTTTTTTCATCTCCACGACGTCATATAAGTGGAACTCTACCATTTTTCGTCCTCCATCTTGATGGCGATGGGGTTTTTGGGAAGCCCCGGCATAGTGACGATTTTGCCGGTTAGGACAACCACGAAGTTCGCGCCAGCCGAGAGGTTGCATTCCCTAATGGTTATGGTGTGTCCTTTTGGCGCCCCATAGACTTTGGGATTGTCGGTAAGGGAGTTTGGGGTCTTGGCCATGCATATATAAGCGTTCCCGTATCCCATCTTTTCGTATTCGGAAAGCTGGGACAAGGCCTTTTCTTCGAAAACGACTTCCCCCGCCCTATAAATCTCTTTGCAGATGGTTTCGATTTTCTTTCTAAGCGGCCAAGAAAGATCGTAAATCGGACGATAATCGCTTTCGTAATTGTTTAGCATGAATTTGGCTTTTTCCGCCAATTCCACCGATCCGGCACCGCCTAATCCAAAGCCGTTTAGGAAGGCTGCTTCGTAATGATGTTTTACGCACCAATCCTTCAATAAGGCGGTTTCCTGCACGGTATCGGAGGCAAAATGGTTTATGGCCACCAATACGGGCATTCCGAATTTCTTCATGTTCTCAAGATGGGTTTCAAGGTTTTTAAGCCCTTCTTGCAAGGCATCCAGATTTTCTTTTCCGAGTTCGTCGAATTTGATTCCGCCATGCATTTTCAAAGCCCTTATGGTCGCGACCATGATAACCAAGTCGGGATGGAGATTTCCTTCCCTGACCACGATATCCATGAACTTCTCGGCGCCTAAGTCCGCTCCAAAGCCAGCTTCGGTGACAACGATCGGAGCGAGCTTTAATCCCATCTTGGTCGCGATGAGGGAATTGCAGCCATGGGCGATATTGGCAAACGGTCCGCCATGGACGATGGCGGGTTGATGTTCCAACGTTTGAACAAGGTTCGGCTTCAAGGCTTCTTTCATCAATCGCATAACGGCGTGGGTAACCTTCAAGTCTTTGACGGTAATGGGTCTCCCATCATAGTCATAAGCGACGATTATCTTTTCCAATCTGGCGCAAAAATCGTCAGGATCCTCGGCCAAACACATAATGGCCATCATTTCGGAGGCCACCGTAATAACGAATCCGTCTTTTCTTTCGGTTCCGTTTCCGTCCCCCAATCCGACTTCGATTTCCCTTAAGGCGCGGTCATTCATATCCATCGCTCGTTTCCAAACGATTCTGCTTGGATCGATATTGAGTTCATTGCCTTGATATATATGGTTGTCGATAACGGCGGAAATAAGGTTTATGGAACTAGTCAAAGCGTGCATGTCGCCGGTGAAATGCATGTTGATGTCTTCGGAAGGGCCAATGGAGGCCTTTCCTCCGCCGGTCGCTCCGCCTTTTACGCCGAAAACCGGACCCAAAGCCGGTTCCCTTAGGCACAAAATGCATTTTTGGCCGATCTTGCCGAATCCTTCCGCCAAAGCGATGGACGAAGTGGTCTTCCCTTCTCCTGCCTTGGTCGGGGTTATGGCCGTGACCAAAATCAATTTGCCGTCTTCTTTTTTCTTTTTGAGGAGGATTTCTGGATTTATCTTGGCCTTATAATATCCATAAGGCTCCAAAAATTGCGGGTCTATGCCAGATAAGCTAGCCACCTCATTGATCTTCAATAATTCCATTTTAGCTTACCTCCTATCATTTAAATCGGCTTGGATATCCTCCAAAGACGTCACGTTTATGGCGTTGAACTGATGGCGGAAGAAGGTTTCTTGCCGCTTTATGTATCTTCTGGTATCCAGCTTAATTAAATCTTTAGCCACATTTAAAGAAATGTCACCATCCAAATAAGAAAACAGTTCTTTTACCCCTATGGCTTTGAAGGCTTGGGCGTCGCGTCCGTACTTTTCAATCAAAGGAACGGTTTCTTCCAATAAGCCCGCTTCAAACATCTTGTCCACCCTATCGTTTACTTTGGGATATAGC
>CAVIYC010000097.1:0-1258 GCA_963647095.1 Oscillospiraceae bacterium
GAATGAGCAAAGTCAATAAAACGAGGTAAAAGGCGAACTTCTTTTCCGCGTTCGATTCATTGATGAGCTGGCTGCATCCATGGTAAAACCCGCAAAGAAAGGCGGCACCGACAAAAATCCCATAACTCGCAAAAAGAGTTACAAATGTATCCGTATTCGAGATCGAGGTTCTTGCTTTGCAAATGGTTGAAAACAGATAAGTGCATTTGTTGGCGCCGTTGCCAATGAGCGGTGAGCGTAAAAAGAGGATGAGATTGTAGAAAGGGGCTAGCACTCTTGAGCCTAGGCTTGCATTAGCAACAAAAAATTTGCCGAAAATGGCGCTGAAATTCAACGCCCCAATTAAAAGCGCTACGGCTCCAAGAGAACATAGGGCGATTACCCAAATTCGTTTTGTCGATTTGCTTGTGAAGCGCTTTCCTAGCGAAGATAGAAAAACTAGAGCCAGGCAAATATACCCGGTGGTCGATCTTGATGCGAGCAAAGACAAAACCAAAGTTACTAGTGAGGCGGCGTAAGCCACTAAGGCAACCCGCTTTCTAGACTGAACGTTAAACACGAAATAGATCAGTGCGAAACAAAGGTAGACTGCAAACACTCCTGGTTCACGGAATATTCCGAAATTCCGCTTTTCACTCAAAAAGACGTTTGTTAGGCCAGCAAAATAGAATTCATAGTTTTTTTCGTTTGTTATTTTCGGGAGGAAGGAAAAGACGTCGGTTCCAAACAGGCGTGAGACCAAGAAGAAGAGGTTGCTCACTAACGAAACTACCACAACAAGAATAGAAACGTATTTCGCGATATCGCCGAATTTGAAAATACGAGAAGCGACGATGAATAGGGCGGAGAGAAGGCATATTTGAAGGTACATATGCGTATAAGCGCCGAAATCAAAAAACACCAATAACGGAAGCAAGAACGCTACCATGATCGATGTGATGAAAATAAAAAAATAACGCCTGCTTACTGGGTTTGTGGCCCTTTTTTTACGCTCTGAAAAAAAGAGATAGATGATCATTCCTAGCAAAACAAAAGCATAGATTAATAAGCGGGAGTACTTTACCAACGAGTTACTTATAGTCCCAAAAAGAAGTGTGTCTTGGCTGAAAAATACGATGCAGCAAGAGAATAAAAAAGCGAATATATTCTTTGCGTTTAAAGAATTCTTCCTCATCTCCATGAGGCACATATTAAACGCGTTGTTTGATTGATTCAACTTGCTCGTTATCGAAGCTGATTTTTGAGTAGTGTCGAAGAC
>CAVIYC010000097.1:1268-3452 GCA_963647095.1 Oscillospiraceae bacterium
GGTTCTTGGCAAAAAAATCACCCTGCACATGGAGGAAACCTTTTCGTATTCCGTTCTTCGCTTAAAGGTTTTTATAGTTGTCATCGAGAATGAAAACGTTAGCGTGGTATTTTTGTACGTCATCCACTTTTTGTGCCATGCTTGCCTCGAGTATAACCATATCGACCAAGCGCAACTCGCCAACCATTTGCATCCTTTTTCAAAAGTATATGCGCCTTTTTCTCGACAAAATTCCTCGGTGAAAAAGTCGACAATCAGTTTATCCCAGTAAGTTTTGGCTCGTTCCAATAAGGGGTGTGACCATATTGCAAAAGGTCGAACGTTCCATGGGTTACTACTTTGATTGTTTTTTCGACCCTTGGCTTAAATAGAGCCTGTAAGAATTTTCCAGGTCGATTGCGTTGGTGCCGTGGTGCGGAACTCTTTCGCTTTCCGGGGGCGGGGTCATGTAATCGCCATATATGCGGGTTAGATACTCATCATAATTTTCGGGTATTCTGATCTTTATCCCTTCGAAGTCGGCTAAAACCCCTTTTCCGAACTGAGATTTTGGGCAACGTTCTTTCTCCCCCCATGCCCCTCCGTGGTTTACGACGATTTCCGAGGATTCATAGGGGAATTCGCGGTAATGGTTTTCTAGCTTGGTGAGTATTTTCGATGTGGAGAAGTGAAGAAGCAGAGAACAAATTTTGCGGAGCGTTTTCTTGAGAGCGTTTTCAGGTAAAACATAATCTTTAGCGAGATATCGTTTCGCGCGGCGTTTGTGCCTTTCCAAGGCGTTTATCTCTTTCTGGCTTGTCGGCATGCCGTCTATAGGGAAAATATCGATGAAAACGCCATGATTTATGTGAAGCTTTGCCACGCTAGTTTCTATGAAAGTCGTCGAGGAGTCTCTGATCTTGGCGTAGTCGTTGCGGTAATCCTCATCGGTTTCGTGCGTCTGGAGAAAACAACCCTTAGGCAATTGGCTTTGCGCAAGATCCACGAACTTGTCGTAATCGCCCCTAGGCATGGCGACGTCGATATCGTCATCCCACGGGATGAAGCCCTTGTGCCGGACAGCGCCTAAGCACGTCCCGCCGACCGCAAAATAAAGCAAGCCGTTTTTCTCGCATATTTCGATGAAAATCTTGAGCAGGCTCAATTCCTTTTCCTTGAGCCCATCTCGGTCTATTTGTTCGGGTTTTTGTAAAATTCTCATGTTTATTGTTGTTTGATGTATCTTGGTTGGTTTCATCAAAGTATCCGATAAGAAGTCCTTTTTCTCTATTTAGATCAATGTTCGTATTAAACTCAGTTATATTTAACCAGTCTATTGAAAACTGTTCTTGTTAGATAATAGAGGGACTTGGGGAGGCTTAATTTTTCGTGATTCCGATAAACATTCAAATGGTATCGCATCATTTTCAATTTGTTTGAGGAAACGGAGCCGTGTCTAAGACGATACGTCGCTAAAACAAGGCCTAATTTATGCGCGAGGATACCCTCTTTCGTGATGTCGAGCCAGCAGGCATAGTCTTCTCTTTTTGGACAGTCCTCTGGCATGTATCTTTTGCCTATTTTTGAAACATCGTAGATGACTGTAAGGCAGCCAATGTCGTTTCCTGCCAAAAGATTTTTGTATGTTAGATCGTTTTTGCCTTTTACGTATTTTTTAATCGATCCGTCCGAAAACAAAACGTTATAGTCCGAGTAAGAAAATTCGTAGTCGTTCTGTCTCATGAAGTCAATTTGCTTTTCCAGCTTGCTTTTTTCCCACATATCGTCCGCGTCTATAAAGGCTATGAAGCGCCCCTGCGATAGTTTTATTCCTTTGTTACGCGTTGCTGCCGCCCCGGCGTTGGATTCGTTTTTCAAAAGGATGACTCGCGGTTCATTTTGCGCGATTTTTCTGATGTAATCATAAGAACCATCGGTTGAATTGTCGTCTATGATTATCCATTCCCAGCTTTGATAGGTTTGCGAAATGACGCTTTCAAAAGTTTGTTTAAAAGTGTCGACGCAGTTGAACGCCGGTGTGATGATTGAAATCATCTCGGGGATGTTATTTTTTTGTGGGTGAGTGTCGTGAGGCATGATTTTGCGGTGTTTTTGAATTTAAACTTTTGGGGCTGGGGCGTCTTTTTGACGAATGCCACTTGTTCTTTGAGCTTAAGTCAAACAATATCCCAATCGGGCAAAAGA
>CAVIYC010000098.1:0-3420 GCA_963647095.1 Oscillospiraceae bacterium
GTTGTGCCGCAAGAGGCGATCGCGATGGCAGAGCCAGCCAATAAGATGATGGCTCCTAATTTTTTACCTTTTTTCATTTTTACCTCCTTGAAAAAAGATTTTTGGTTATGGATGTTCGTCAAACACGTACCTTTGAGAGGCTACGTGAAGAACCTTTCACCCATGTATGTACACATACCCTAACGCAGGGGGGGGCAAAAAGTCCAATAAAAAAAGGTGAACGACCGCTCACTTTTATAGGTACATCATGTAAACCTAATTTAAATAATACGCCTTCCAATCATCGAGCCTTTTTTGGCTTATGCTGAAATGTTTCTGCAAATAATTTTCAAAAGTTCCATATTTTTTCAAAATGGACTTCATGGAAACTTTCAAAAATTTCCTTTCCACGACCACTAATTTTTTCATGTAGTAAGCGCAATAGAGCTTGTGGCTTTTTTCGTAGGCGTCTTTGATTCTCCACGCATTCTTTTCTTTGCGAGCGTCATTAGAAGCCAAATAATCTTTGAAAATGTCCTTATCGTTGACATTTAATGCTTTTAGTAAAATCAAAAAGAAAATTCCGGTTCTGTCTTTTCCGCCTTGGCAATGGACGAGGATTTTTTCATGTCTGTCCAACGCGTCAAAGATTTTGGAAAAATCAGCCGCAAAAGGGATAATTTTGTAGAACTTCAAATATTCTTTGTATTTGCGGCGATATTCTTTGAGCGTTGGATTGGAATAATCCCAAAGCCCAACGTCTATCGCCCCAAAGTCAAAATCGCCTTCCATGAATTCTTTGTTAATCGATCCAAGCAATGATAAGTTGACATTATTTATGTTATTGAACTTGTAATCGTCGCGCCCGGCTATGAGCAAAGGATCCCTTAAGTCAAATATGGTGTCTAACCCAAGCTTTTCTATGTTCTTCAAGCTTCTTTTATCTAAGTCCGGAGATATGAAAGCCGAACGAAAAATAAGACCGTCTTTGATTCTCTTCCCGTCCTTGGTTTTCAAGCCTCCCAAGTCGCGGAAGTTAAGCAATTGAATGTCGGGATGATTCATGTTCCTAACTATAAGACAAACCGGACGATTCGTCGTAGTTGTAAACACTTACACAATGGCTCTATTTGGCTTGCTTATAAAGCACGCCTAAAATATGGGTGCTAATTAAGGAGATATCAAATGCCATTAGTAACCTCTAAAGAAATGTTCCGTCGCGCCATCGACGGCAAATATGGAATCGGTGCTTTCAATTTCGACAACATCGATGTCATGCGCGCCGTTCTTCGTGCCGCCGACAACCTCAAAGCCCCTGTCATCATCATGGTGTCCAGCGGAGCTTGGAAATTCATGAACCCGCTTTACATCCGCACCGTCTGCGACGTCGCCGCCAAAGAATTCCCCAATGCCGAATTCTGCTTGCACCTCGATCACGGCAAGACCGTCGAACTTTGCAAACAGGCCGTCGATGCCGGATTCACCTCCGTCATGATCGACGCTTCCTCTTTGCCGTATGAAGAAAACATCAAAGCGACCAAAGAAGTCGTCGAATATGCCCATGCCAGAGGCGTGGTCGTCGAATCCGAATTGGGCGCCATCGCCGGCATCGAAGACGATGTCAACGTCGATGACAAATATGGCTGCTTCACCCATCCTGAACAGGCCGTCGATTTCGTGAAACGCACCGGAATCGATAGCTTAGCCATTGCCATCGGAACCGCCCACGGCGCTTATAAATTCAAGCCGGGCACCAATCCGAAACTCCGCTTCGACATCTTGGATGAAATCGAAAGCAAATTGCCGGGATTCCCCCTCGTTTTGCATGGCGCGTCATCCGTCCCTGCCGCTTCGTTGGCTTTGATCAACGAAAACGGCGGAAACATGCCTGCCGCCATCGGCATCCCTGAATCCATGCTCGAAGAAGCTTGCAAACGCGGCGTCAGCAAGATCAACGTCGGAACCGACTTACGCGTTGCCTTCACCGGCAATATGCGCAAAGTCATGAAGGAAAAACCGGAAGTTTATGACCTCCGCACGTTATTCACTCCGGGCCTTGACGCCATCACCGAACTCGTCGAAAGCAAGATCAAAGGCTACCTCCATTCCGAAGGCAAAGCCGTCGTCGACTAATCGATTAAGCAAAGGAAATAAGCCACGGCTAACGCCGTGGTTTTATTTTTACGTTCAAGTGCTAGAATAGAGCCATGAAAAAGCTGACTATCTACAATTCTTTAGGCAACAAACTCGAGGAGTTTAAGCCGATTATCCCAGGCAAGGTTTCCATATATTGCTGCGGGCCTACCGTTTATAACGATCCCCATATCGGAAATTTCCGCCCGGTCATCGTTTTCGATGTTCTCCGCAGGACCTTAAAACGCATCGGATATGACGTAAAATTCGTTTCCAACTATACGGACGTGGATGACAAAATCATCAAACGCGCCAAGGAACTCGGCATTTCCGAAAAGGAATTGACCACTTCGGTAATCGATGAATACCGCCGTTTGGTCACGGCCGTCGGATCTTTGCAGCCGGATGTGACGCCAACCCCGACCGTTTATATGCCGCAAATACTCGAATATGTGGATGAATTGGTCAAAACCGGCGCGGCCTATAATGTGGACGGAGACGTTTATCTAAAGGTAACCGACATCCCTCAATATGGCGAATTGTCCGGCAATTCCGTTGAGGACTTGGAGTCCGGAGCCAGAATAGACGTTAACGAAAAAAAGAAAGATCCTATCGATTTTGCCCTTTGGAAAGAAACCAAAGACGGAATCAAATGGGAATCTCCTTGGGGAGAGGGAAGACCGGGCTGGCATACGGAATGCTGCGTCATGATCAACTCCATTTTCAAAGACCAAGGCGGATTGATCGACATCCATGGCGGAGGCTTCGATTTGAAGTTCCCCCATCACGAAAACGAAATGGCCCAAGCCAAAGCCCACAATCACAACAAATTGGCCAATTATTGGATGCATAACGGCTTCATCAACGTCGATAACGAAAAGATGTCCAAATCTTTGGGCAACGTCATTTTGATGAAAGACGTGGTCGAGAATTATGGCGGGTTGCCTTTCCGCATGATGATCTTGGCCGCCCATTACCGCGCGCCGGCCGCTTTCTCGGAAGAAACCATCAAAGAAGCTCAAAAGAAATATCAGCAATTGGTCCAATCCAGCAAGATGGCCGCCGTTCAATTGCAGCTTCAAAACGTTGATATCGACGCTTTGGATAAGAGCGACGACAACCCTGTTTTGGATGCCCTTTGCGATGATTTGAACACGCCTAACGCCTTGACCGTTCTTTATGAACAAAACAAAGAACTCAATATGGCTTTGCGCGTTCGCCCGTTGGATTTAGAAAAACTAAAGTGCGCTTTCTCTTTGGTGAAAGATTCCTGCGAGACTCTCGGCATCACTTTGGAAATCCCACATT
>CAVIYC010000099.1:0-3394 GCA_963647095.1 Oscillospiraceae bacterium
TCACCATTTTCCCCAGCAAGCTGGACTCTTGTGCTAAAATCTTCATGGAAGTTCCTCCTTTTTCTTTAGCAACCTAATTGTGGAACTTCCTTTTCTTTAAAGCCGTATGCATTCGCGGAACGCTATCGCAGCGATTCTGTCACTTTACAGTTTGTAATTCGGGGTCCATCATTCATTAATTGGTAGGTATTGTCATGAAAATCCAAAAATACACAAAAGCCGGGTGGCGTCTATTGACGGAGAAAGACTTCCGCTTCCTTTTTTTAGCGAACAGGGGCAAATACGACAAAATGCCCGACGAGGAATATTTGAAGAAGGCGTTCAAGGCAAGCCTTGGCTATGATTTGAACCTTGAAGACCCAAAGACTTTCAACGAGAAGCTCCAATGGCTGAAGCTCAATGACAGGAAGAGGGAATACACGGCGATGGTGGACAAATACCTCGTGAAAAGCTACATCGCCAAAACGATCGGGGAGCAGTATGTCATTCCCACCATCGCCGTCTATGACTCCCCGGAAGAGATCGATTTCGATAAGCTGCCGAACAAATTCGTTTTGAAGTGCAACCATAACTCCGGGCTTGGGATGTACATCTGCAAAGACAAAAGCCAATTGACCGATAAAGCAAAAAAGAGAATAAAAGCGAATTTAGCAAAGGGCCTGGCCCAGGATTATTACCTGCATGGTAGAGAGTACCCTTATAAAAACGTCCAAAGGAAGATCCTTGCTGAGAAGTATATGACCGACGGTCCGGGGATTGAAACTTTCACCGATTATAAGTTTTTCTGCTTTGATGGAAAGGTAGATTCCGTAATGGTTTGCCTAGACAGGAATAGCGGGGATACCAAATACTATTTTTTCGACAGCAGTTGGAAGCTATGCCGGTATAACAAAAGAGGAATAGAGGCTGCGGAAGATTTCACGCTACCTAAGCCCGTTTGCATTAGTGAAATGTTTGAAATAGCCGGCAAATTATCAAAAGGTTTGCCCTTCGCTCGAATCGATCTTTACAATTCGGAAGGTCAAATCTATTTCGGCGAAATAACCTTTTTCCCAAGCAGCGGATTTGATCCAAACTTTCTAAAAGATGCCGATGCGCATCTGGGTTCTTTGATTAATCTAGAGGAGGTTGAGCCATGAAAACCGTGGGCTTTCCAATCAGCCACAAAGAGAATGAAAACCGAAGGGCTTTAACGCCACGAGACATAATAAAAATTTCCCATCCTGAAAAACTTTTCTTTGAAAAAGGCTACGGCGATGTTTTGGGTTTGAACGATGAGGATTATCGCGCATCCGGAGCGAATGTCGTCGAAAGAGAAATAACGTTAAAACAAGATATCATTTGCGACCCGAAAATAGGCGATGCGGAATACATAGATCAATTGAATAATCAAACGATTTTTGGCTGGATCCACGCAGTTCAAAATAAGAAAATTGCCGACTCGATCGTCAAAGGCGGTCTCACAGCCTATGCCTGGGAAGACATGTTCGAGGAGGGCAGACACGTCTTTTACAGAAATAATGAGTTAGCCGGGGAAGCGGCGATTATGCATGCCTTCCAATGCTTCGGCGCAATGCCTTATGAAACAAAAGTCGCCCTTATTGGCAGAGGAAACACCGCAAGAGGAGCCATGAAGGTTCTCAACATGCTTGGGGCGGATGTCATGCAATATGACCGAAAAACAGAACAACTGCTTCGCGACGAGCTCCCAATCTATGACGTGGTTGTTAATTGCGTCCTTTGGGACTTAAACCGTAAAGACCACATCATCAGCAGAAACGACCTAAAGCGAATGAAAAAAGGATCGATGATAATCGACGTCAGCTGTGATAAAAACGGGGGCATCGAAACAAGCGTGCCGACGACATTTGAACAGCCAACATATAAGGTAGATGGGGTTACCCATTATGTCGTCGACCACACTCCGTCTTTGTTTTATAAGACATTCACGAAAAACAATTCCGAGATCATCGCGCCCTATATCGAAGAGCTTATGAAAGACGCGCCCGGAAAAATACTCCAAAATGCGTTAATTATCAAAGATGGCAAAATAATTGATTCGCGCATCGCCAGTTTTCAACATAGAAACGAAGAGGCGAGAAAATGATTCGAGAATTATTGCGCGGTTTTTATAACCGCTTGCGAAACCTAAAGGCCAAAAAGATAGCCTTGAGCAAAGTCAAAAATCACAAGGGAACAACCTATTTTCCTGAGCGACAGCAAAAAAATGCCAAGACGCAGAAGAAAGAGCTTAGAGTTTGGGCGAAGAAATACGGCGAATATAATGAATTTTATTACCTTTATGGATTTGATGTTTCCAACGAAAATCAAAACGACTATCAGGATTATCGCTCCTTTATGGCGATGAGAAACAAAGCGAATTCCATCGGAAGCGTCGACTGCCAAGCGGTCTTGCTTAGGGATAAGTTCCTGTTTTTCAAGTACATGCAAAGCTGCGGGCTTGATGTACCGGAAGTTTTCGCCTTTATTGAAGATGGAGAGTGCTTCGACGCAAACTGCGGGCCGATTTCTTGGAACGTCTTTAATGAAAACAAGGATTTCTTTCTTAAAGACAACGAGGGAGAGTGCGCCTCTTTCGTGAAACACATTGCGAGTCTTGAAGATCTAAATCAGTATAAAGAACGCTTGCGGCAAGGGCGATATATATGCCAGAGGAAAGTTGTTCAGTCGAAGGAGATGAATGCCATATACTCAAAATCCATCAACACGTATCGCATTGTGACCATTAATAAAAACGGAAAGCCGTATATTTTTAGCGCGGTCCTGCGTGTAGGAACCTCAATTTCTGGCAACGTTGACAATTGGGCGGCCGGGGGACTTGTGGTTGGAATCGACCAACAAAGCGGATATCTTAAAGAATGGGCATTCTTCAAGCCAAAATACGGCGGAAAAACAACAAGGCATCCAGACACCGGCATTGAATTCGCAGCCACGAAAGCGCCTTGCTACGAAGAAGCCGCCCAGCTCGCCCTTAAAGCTGCTCGCTGCTTTTATAACATCCGAGCCATAGGCTGGGATGTTGCCATAACAGAAAACGGGCCAACAATTATCGAGGGCAATGACAACTGGGAAATCTCATTGATACAAGCCTGTGATGGACCGTTAAGAGAAAAATGGCTTGAAGCTATCAAATAAGCCTCAACCGGGTGGCGTTCCGTTTTTGTAGGTTAGCCCCACAATTGAGTCGCGGATATCATGGCACCCCGTACTCGATCTAGGAGAAGAGCTTTCTCATGCCGTGCCCCATCTCCGAGGAACCGGCGTCGATCCTCTCCAGCCAGCTCGCGACGAAAGCGGGCGCCGCTTCCTTGGCGTTGCTCACCATTTTCCCCAGCAAGCTGGACTCTTGTGCTAAAATCTTCATGGAAGTTCC
>CAVIYC010000100.1:0-3368 GCA_963647095.1 Oscillospiraceae bacterium
CATCGTTACTACGGATAAACGCATTGAAGAGATCGTTAATCAAAACAGCGCCCCTTTGAACCATAACGAACAAGAGATCGCCGGGTATAGGGATGCGTTAAATCTAATCCATGCAAATTACATGAATATAAGTTTCAATCTTGAGTCTATGCTCAATCTTCACAAAACGATGCTTGCTCAAACTTCTCTGAATCATGGCGGCCAGTTTAAGGATAACGACAATGTTATCAGAGAGTTATATCCAGATGGCACATCTAGAATCAGATTCGTTCCAACTCCCGCTAGCGAAGTCAAAGAAACGATGGAACAACTTGTTTTGGCTTATATGGCCGCTAGAGATGACTATGGAATCAACCAATTATTATTGATTCCTTGCGTTGTTTTGGATTTCTTGTGCATTCACCCATTCAGAGACGGCAACGGGAGAATGTCTAGATTATTATCGCTATTGCTTTTATATAAAGAAGGGTTTGATGTTTCTAAATATATTTCTTTCGAAGAACAAATAAACAACGACAAAGGCCATTATTATGAGACATTGGGAAAATCATCTTTGAATTGGCGCGATGGGACCAACGACTATATTCCATTTATATATAATTTCTTAGTAACCCTCGTTAGATGCTATCAAGAACTCGATAAACGATTCCTAACTGTAAAAAGCGGAAAAGTCAGCAAAACCAAAAGAGTCGAAGAAATAGTGCTTAATGCATTTGTTCCGGTTTCTAAAAAAGAGATCAAAGACCTCTTGCCAGACGTTTCTCTAACCACAATCGAAAAAGTTTTATCCGATATGCTCAAAGATGGGAAGATTGCGAAAATAGGATCAACCAATAAAGCGAGATATAAAAAAATAGAACAGAATTGAACGCCGATTGAAATGTACCCATAATCTTGGACAAAACTAGGAAAGGGGGCATATTTCAAAATGGCCTCCTTTTTATGTTTGCAAACTTTCCAATTCGAGGATTCTCCATATAGAGCGGCTTGCTCGCCCAAAGGCAAATCCGCCAGAGCAAAGATATTTTCGTCGTAACCGCGACATTGGCGTCTAAATCGGCGATAAAGGGAGGGCTAGACGTATCAACCGCCTTGTTTTTGTCGGATTCCTATATTCAAAAATGCGAATTGTCGAACGAATTCGATTATATAAACGAGCTTAGTTGTCATATGGTCATGGATTACGCCGAACGCGACTCCGTTCGAATATCGTCAAATGCACAAACATTATTAAACGGTGCGGGCATTATCTGACCAATTTTATGAAATCATAGATTTTCTTTTTGTTGTCTCTATATATGACATAGAAAGGCAACGTGGTTTCGTCTCCTTCGATGGGAATGATCGTTTTGTCTCCACGATTCTCCAACTTCATGCTGACGTCGGTCACGAAACTTGGGATGGAAGAATACTTGGCAACTTCGGAAAGGCTATCCTGCTCCAACTTGAAGAATTTCGATTTGGAAAGCCTTCTTTTGACGATGTCGTCCCATATTCCCAAGTCGTTTCCCAAAAGAAAAGATTGGCCGTCTAGCTCTTCGTATGTGACATATGCCTTCTTGGCCAAGAAATGTTCCTTGGGGAGGCAGACATAGAGTTTCTCGTCCATTGCCTTTTCGCAAATTAAGCCGTCTAAGTCTATTTTCTCGTTGATGAAAGATATGTCGACCAAGCCTTCTTTGACTTCTTTTATGCATGTGGTCGCGTCTGTTATTTTGCTTACGTACCTCTCCCTGTTGTTGAAGAAGAAATATGGGTAATAATACATGATGCCCGGCGCGGTCATGGAGACATGGATTAGGAGTTCTTTTTGTTTTATTTCCTTTGCTTTTTGCTCGAGGAGGTTATTCAAAGCGAGGATATCTCGGACATAATCGATGAGGATTTTCCCGTTTTCGTTCAAGGCGATCTTATTGACGTTCCTTTCGAATATCTTGATTCCGAGTTCCGACTCCAATTTCTGCATCGCCCTAGTCAAAGACGGCTGAGAGAGATGGAGCTTTTCGCTTGCCTTCGATAATGAGCCTTCTTCGTAAAAGGCAAGGAAATACTTTAATAGATAACTATCGATCATAACGTCTCCTAGTATGCGTCTTAAGTATAGCGAATTAAGCAATCGATATAAACGAAGTTGTTTGTTTCGGCCTTAGAATATGCTCGGAGGCAGAAATCATGAAAACATTGATGGTTTACTTCAGTTGGTCGAACAATACCAAAAGATTGGCGGATAAGGTCAACGAATCGTTTGGCTTGGACGAAATACGAATCGAAAGAAAGGTAGCCTATTCCAGCGACTATACCCAATGCGCATATGTGGAGGCGAAGGAAGAATGGGAGAAAAGAACCCTTCCCGAAATCAAGGGCATCGACTTGGATTTATCGTCTTACGACACTATTCTTCTTTTCTTCCCGATATGGTGGTACACGATCCCAATGCCCATCGCTACGTTTGTTAAGAAGAATCTGGATGGATATAGAGGCAAAGTGATTCTTTTTGATAACAGCTATACGGACGATCCTAAATACATCGATAACAGTTATGAGGATTTAAAGAAACTCAATCCCAATTTGAACCTAATGAAAGGATTGCAAAACAAATCCGTGACAGAACACGTTTCATTCATAAGGAAGGAGATAGGAAAATGAAAGCATTCAAATTGAATAACGGGGTGGAGATTCCCGCTAACGGCTTCGGCGTTTATCTAATCTCCAAGGAAGATTGCAAAGTTAGCGTCCTAACCGCCTTAAAGGCCGGGTATCGCCATATCGACACCGCCCAATCTTATTTCAACGAGGAACAAGTCGGAGAGGCTTTGAAGGAATCTGAAATCGATAGAAAAGACGTTTTCATAACGACCAAAGTATGGATCGACAATTACGGAGAGGGAAAGACCTATGAATCCGTCATTAAGTCATTGAGGAAACTAAAAACGGAATATGTCGATCTCCTTCTCCTCCATCAGCCGATCTCCGATTACTATGGGGCTTGGAGAGACTTGGAAAGACTATATAAGGAAGGGAAGGCGAGAGCCATCGGCGTGTCGAATTTCTATCCCGATAGATTGGTCGACATCTGCTTGTTCAGCGAAATCAAACCGATGGTTGACCAAGTCGAAATCAACGTTTTCCATCAAAGGGCCGATTTAAAGGAATGGGCCGACAAATACGACGTTATCTTGGAAGCTTGGGCTCCGTTTGCGGAAGGCAGGAACAACATGTTCCAAAATGAGATGTTGCTCTCTATTGCAAGCAAACATTCTAGAAGCGTCGCCCAAGTGATCCTTCGTTGGCTATATCAAAGGGGAATCGTCTCGTTGGCGAAGTCCGTTCACGAGAACAGGATTAAAGAGAATTTCGATATATATTCC
>CAVIYC010000101.1:0-3343 GCA_963647095.1 Oscillospiraceae bacterium
GTTCTTGACGGTGTCGAAGTTCACGGCGAATTCCATAGCCATCGGCAACAAAGAGGTGATGAACGACGAATTGGCGATGGTATTGATGATGTTTATGCCATATTCGGTCGTCAGCAAAAGGTAAATCTTGTCGAAATTGGTTCCTTCGCTAGACAAAATGCCAGAATCCAAAACGTCTTTGGCCAATCCCGCGGCTTCGGAAACGATGTCGATGGCCGAAGTGGTGACGGTCTCGGTGATATTGGCTTGGGTCAGCAAACTCAAAAGTTGGGTATCCCAGCTCTTGCCCTCGCTATTGACGGTCCAAGAGAAGAAGGCTTTGGAGAAGACGGAATTCTTATAGGTGTCTATAGCCGTTTGGACGGTATTCAAAGTCTCGTCGTTGGCTTTCAATTTCGAAGAAGCGGAAGTTTCTTCATCTTCTTTATTGGTAAAGGAATTGACGGCGGAATTGATGGTTCCGGTAATCGGGATTATCAACATGCACATAAGCAAGGCGTTGATGACCAATTCTTCGGCCATGGAGACTCCACGGACTTTCTTGTATATCGTTTTCCTTCTTTGGCTGCGAGGCAAAGCTTCATTGGCTTTCTTTTCTTCTTTGGTCAGTTTGCGTTGGGATTTCGGGACGATGAATTTGAAGGCGCAGTGCCATAAAACCCAGCAAAGGAATTTGCCGAGGGTGCACAAAAGCAATCCGAAAAGCAATATTACGACGACTTTGAGCAACGAATTGGTGATGCCCAAGGCGACGGAAGAAAGATTCGTCGGATCGACGTTCAGGTCGAATTGCTTTATGGCGTCCGTCACCAAATCGGTGATGGTGCCGGAGACGCTGGTGATGTTCGCGCTGATGGTTTTCCCGTCCACCGTCAAACTGATGGATTTGGAAATAAACTGCGACAAATCGATTGAGCCGATGGCTTCGACCGTCATATCCAGCGTAAGGAATATCACCGTTATGACGATGATAAAGAAAGCGAGGCGATAGGTGCCATAGGCCCAACCGCGGAAGGCTCCTCTGAAAAGCGAAAATAGAAGAACGAAAATCACGAGTCCGAACAAGACCCATAACGCAATGTTCTCGTATTTGACTAAGGTGCTCGCATCAAGAAGTAGGTTCACGTGAGATACCTCCAAGAAGAAATAGATGGCTAATTATATAACGCACGAGCGACGCGTGTAAGGTGCTAGATGCAACAAAAGCATAGCTTTTGAAATATGTTGAGCTAATTAAGGGGCATTTTGTGTTAATATCTAGCCATGAAATTGAGGATTCAGGATAAGAAATGCGAGGCTTGCGGGTCTTATTACGACCCCACTCATTCTCATTGCCCGAACTGCAAATGCGAGAATTCGGACTTTTCGAGAAAGCTCTATCCCGTCAACGAATCCGCGCCGGTTCTCAAGCAAATCTTGTTTTTCGTGATCGGATCTTTCGGCTTTCAGCTTATCGGGACTCTGATAAGCGCCATCATCGGGACTAAGATAGACAGCGAAAGCTTGCTTTATAAAACCGTTGTCAATTATTCGGCGTATGGCATCCTTTTTATCATCTTGGTTTTGCTGGTTTGGTCTTATTGGAAAACGATAGCGAAAGCCTTCAAAAACAAAAGAACATACATTGGGTTTGCCATAGGGATAGGCTTGATTGCCTTCAATTTGGCTTATTCGAATATACTGGCGATCGCCGGGGTAGAATCAAACGCCAACCAGCAAGATTTGGTCGAAATGGTGAAATCATCCAAAGCTTTGGGGATATTGCTAATCGGCATCACCGGCCCGATATGCGAGGAAATAACTTATAGGTTGGGATTGTTCGATTTCTTAAAGAGAATCCATATCGCTTTGGCTTATGTGGCCTGCGCGATATTCTTCGGCTTCATCCATTTCGATTTCACCAACGCTTCTTCCGTTTCCGAATGGATAAATATCCCGAATTACGTGATATGCGGCGCTATTTTGTGCCTCGCAAACGATAGGTTCGGCATTGGGGCTTCGATGATCGCCCACATAATGAACAACGTGGCGTCTTTGATTTTGATTTTGGTGTGAATATGAATAGGAAGTTCTGCGTTTTGTCATCTTTTTGGCTAAAAATCATCGGCTTGGTGACCATGACTTTGGATCATGTCGGAGCCTTCATTTCCATTTTTTATTCTTCTTCCAGCCAGATTGGCCAAATAGGGGAAATCTTTCGTTGCATAGGCCGTTTGGCTTTTCCGATTTTCATCTTCTTGCTGGTTCAAGCATTGAGAAAATCCAAAAACCCCGAAAAATATCTGTTTAAGATCTTTATCATGTGGCTTGCCTTCTTCTTAGTTGGGCTAGGCGTGTTTATCGCCGCGGCGGCCGGAGCGGAAATCGAGGCATTAAGTCCTTTGGCCGGATCCATTCCCGCGAACGCCTTCAACGACCTTTTGTATGTCGGGATTTTATTATATTTGCTCAACCACAAGAACAAAAAATTCAGGTTCCTATGCGTTTTCCCTCTTGTTTTGATTCTTTGCTCATATGGATTCGACGTTGCTTGTTCGTATGGAGTGACTTCCTTTT
This sequence comes from Oscillospiraceae bacterium, assembly GCA_963647095.1. Classification (GTDB taxonomy): domain Bacteria; phylum Bacillota_I; class Bacilli_A; order RFN20; family CAG-826; genus UBA4951. The sequence goes on from CAVIYC010000101.1 coordinate 2,557, forward strand.
ATCTTTATTTCCCGGATTTCATCCGCGCCGATTATTCATTGTTCGGATTGCTCCTCGGGTTGGGATTTTATTACGCGGAGCCCATCGCCGACAAATTGGCGAACAAGGCTTTGCTATACGAAACGGACGATGAAGAAATCAAACAGAAAAGACAGGGTTTGGTCAACTTAATGAGCGTGGTCGCCTTGGTTTTCACGGTCGCCATCTTATACGGAATTTCCTTCATTTATGGTTCCTTGGATCCTTTGAGATTCTCCTCGATCGCGAGTTTCTCTTTGATATCGGGATTCTTCTTGATCCTTTATAACGGGCAAAGAGGCTACGACGCGAAATGGTTTAGATGGTTTAACTATCTCTATTATCCGGTGCATATCGTTATCATAGGCGCCATCTTTGTCTTATTATCTTTATAGGAGGAAACAAAATGATAATCCATCCAGAAAACGAAGCCGAATTCAACGAGGCTTTGAAAAACGACAAAGTAGTCATCGACTTCTTCGCCACTTGGTGCGGACCTTGCATGCGCTTGAGCCCGCTTATCGAAGAATTGTCCGAAAATCATCCGGAAATAACGTTTGTCAAAGTCGATTGCGATAAGCTCGGCAAAGTGGCCGCCCACTATAACGTTTATAGCATTCCCGATCTTCGTTATATCGAAAACGGCAAGGAAGTCCGTTCCCAAGTCGGTTACATCCCTTTGCCGTTATTGAAGAAATTCATTGGGGCCGAATAAAAATATATTCCATAAAGCCTTGCCTTGTGGTATATTTCCATTCGCACCCAGTGG
>CAVIYC010000102.1:0-3299 GCA_963647095.1 Oscillospiraceae bacterium
GATAATGAGCGCGTATGATAAATATGGTTTGAGAAAATGATTATATATAGGAGAAAAATATGAATAAACGCTTCAAAAGGATATTCCTCATAATCGCCGATTCGGCCGGGATTGGCGAGGAACCGGACGCCGCTAGGTTCGGAGACGTCGGTTCGAATACCTGGGCTCACGCCGCAGAGTCGGTAAATGGGCTTAATTGCCCGACAATGGAGAGCATGGGAATCGGCCAATTGTCCGACATCATGGGCATAAAACCGGTGGAGAGCCATCCGCATAGCTATGTCATGTGCCTTCAAGAAAAGAGCAATGGCAAGGACACCATGACCGGACATTGGGAGATGATGGGCATTGATACCAAAGTCCCTTTCCAGACTTTCACCGACACCGGATTCCCAAAAGAATTGATAGACGAATTGGAAAAGAGGACCGGGCATAAAGTCATTGGAAATTACGCGGCCTCCGGAACGGTGATCTTAAAGGATTTGGGCGAAGAGCAATGCAGAGAAAATTCGCTTATCGTCTACACTTCCAGCGATTCGGTTTTGCAAATCTGCGGACATGAAGAAGTCTTGGGCTTGGATGAATTGTATCGTTGCTGCCATATCGCCAGAGAGCTTTGCATGAAGCCGGAATGGAAAGTTGGGCGCGTTATCGCCAGACCTTATGTTGGCACCAACAAAGATGATTTCAAACGCACTCCGCATAGACACGATTACGCCCTAAAGCCAGACAAAGAGACCGATTTGAATGTCTTGAAGAACAACGGATATATGACAAGCTGTATCGGAAAGATCAGCGATATCTTCGACGGATACGGAGTGACCAAGACCGTTTCCACAATTTCCAACGAAGATGGAATGGATAAGACCATAGACCAACTCAAAAACGAAGATTGGGAAGGATTATGCTTCGTCAATTTGGTGGAATTCGATTCCGAATACGGACACAGGAGAAATCCGGTGGGTTACGCCAGAGCGTTGGAAGCCTTCGATAAGCGCGTAAAGGAATTTATCGAAAATATGAAAGAAGACGATTTGCTTCTAATCTCCGCGGACCACGGAAATGATCCGACATTCAAAGGAACGGATCATACCAGGGAAAAGGTTCCTTTGCTAGCTTATTCGCCTTCGTTCAAAAACGGAAAGAAGCTAGATGACAGATTGAGCTTCGGAGACATCGGTGCGACTGTTCTAGAAAACTTCAGCTTAGAAAAACCAAGTGATTTGATAGGCACGCCAATCGAAGAATTGATTGAAGATTAATTAAATTAAGCAACGTTGGCAAAACGTTGCTTTTTTATTTGCCTAATAAGCGACAAGTAACAAAAGTCGGTTTTTTAGGCATTCAAATTATGAATCGATAAAGTTAAATATAGGATATTTTGAAACCCTAGTAAAAGTCTCGACATCGATTTGTGGATTAAAAATAGGTTTTAAGAATAAAATCGGTCATTTTTCTAGAATTTCCCCACGATAGCGAATTACTCATTAGTAGTTTTCTAGTAGTTAGTAAAAGTGGGGGTTTCTATGTGGAAAAGTCTACTTTGCTTATGTTGATTATCAATGACACCCTACTATTAACTTAGTGTTTGCCGTTTGTTTTCTTTTCTTGTTAACATAATGGACATTATGCGAAGTATCTATTTTCGAAGGGTCTAATCCGTCTTATTAGTAGTTAAAAATGAAGTGTTTTTCAAATCTACTAATTTTTAGGCTATCAAAATGTTTTTAGCGAAATCTCTTGTTAATTTTCTCTTCTCTCGACAATTTGGTTTTGCTATTTTCCAAAACTCGTTTTCGTTTTTTATCTCTCTTAAGTTTTCGTTATAAAAAAGCCCCACCATTTGGTGAGGCTCGTAAGGCTATCTATTGGTTTTTTACCTATTTTTGTTAACGACTTCTATTAAGTGCTCCAACAATATTTCGTCTCTCTTTTCTTTGGTGAAGAGATGGATGACGACTTCGTTGGCATCGACGATGACCCATCCGGATTCAGGTTTCCCATCAATCTTTCTGACCGGTTCGGATTCATTGAGATAGGCTTCGTCTAACTGATCGGCGAGGGCGCCAAGATGGCGGATGTTTCCAGCCGTCGCGATTACGTAATAGTCGGCGAACGGATTCATGTTTTTAACGTTTATGATGGATATGTCTTCCGCCTTGTGCTCATTTAGGCACTTAGTCGCGATGTTTACTTTTTTGCTGTAGGCCATTTTTTGTCCCTCCTAGATAATATGAGAAGCATTCTTTGCTCGCCGAGATGGATTCTTCGTCTCCACCGCATTTCGACTTCAGGAATTCGTAGTTGGCTCTCAGGACTTCCAAGAACCCGAATTCGATGTCATTAAGGCAAAGTTTTACATATTTGCTCGAATCCCAGCCTCTTAAAGGATCTATCTTGTCGGCCGCGTAAATGATTTTCGACAATGTCGACATATTGGCGGCCCCAAGGCAATGTTCCCTTATGGCGGATAATATGCTTTGGTCTTCGATGAAGAATTCTTTTTCGGCGATGTATGCTCCTACAAATTGATGATAAGCCCATTTCGGATATTTGTCCAAGCCCCCGATCATCTTCAAAGCCTCGCTATCGTCTATTTCTTTGCCGATATCGTGCAAGGCGCCGGCGATATAAGCCCTTCCGGGATTATCCAATTTATTCGACAAAGCTATTTGATAAGAAAGCCTGGCGACGCTTAAGGAATGTTTCAAGCGCTTCTCGCTAAGATAGGCTTTCATCTTATCGACGTAATAAAGCGAATGCTCGGCGATGTAATCCAATACGCCTATCGGGGCGTCTATGTAGCTAAGCGACCTTATGGAAGAGGAAGAAACTTTCCCAACCTTTATATTGGATAGGGGAATCATCTCAAAACGCTCGACGTTTTCTTTGTGCGTTTTTATTCCTTCTCTCTCCACGAAATAGATTCTGGCTTTTTCTTTTATCAAATCCGGCTCATGCCATTTGTCGAACAAAGCGACTTGGTCTCCGCCGATCAATAAACAAAGCTCGGCGTTAGGATATAGCTTCTCGAATTCCTTGATCGTATCGGAGGTATAAGTCTCTTTGTCGTTAACCCTATTCATTTCGATGTCGGATATGGAAAAACGGGGGTCATTAGCCTCCTTTAAGGCGATTTTTAGCATTTCCAATCTATCTTCATTGGAACTTGGCGCTTCTTTCCACCTAGGCTTGGCGGTCGGGATGAAAACGACGTTCGCGTTTAGCTTATCCGCCGCCTCTTTGGCGATTCTGAGATGGGAATTATGGATGGGGTCGAAAGCCCCTCCATATAAGAT
>CAVIYC010000103.1:0-3280 GCA_963647095.1 Oscillospiraceae bacterium
AGCCCAAGGTTTCCTTTAGGCTTTCGGCTAAGGAAGAAAGGAAGAGGAAATCTCCTTTTTCGGTGTGGTAGTAGCCGTATTCGAACCTCGGGTTGACGGTTATGGCTTGGTTGGCGGGAATGGTCCAAGGGGTCGTGGTCCAAATGACGATGTTGCCGTTTTCCGGCAACAATCCTTTGGTTTCCTTCAATTTGAAGGCCACGTACATCGTTCTGGCGGGAATGTCTTTGTATTCGACTTCGGCCTCGGCCAACGCCGATTCGGAAGAGGGGGACCAATATACCGGCTTGACGCCTTTATAGATCAATCCCTGCAAAGCCATGGAGGCGAAGACTTCGATTTCCTTAGCTTCGAACTTGGGGTCCAACGTGATATAGGGGTGTTCGTAATCGCCCAGACAGCCCAAACGATGGATCTGCCCTTTTTGCCTTTCGACTTGGCTTCTGGCGTATTCGTCGCACTTGAGCCTGAAGTCGGAGACGGGCATGGCTTTGCGGTTCACCCCGCTTTTGGTGACTTTGGTTTCTATTGGGAGCCCATGGGTGTCCCAGCCGAAAACGTAAGGGGTTTTGTACCCTTCCATGTTCTTGCTGCGGATGACGAAATCCTTCAACAATACATTGAGCATGTGCCCGCAATGGATGTCTCCGTTGGCGTATGGGGGGCCGTCGTGAAGGCAGAATCCCTTCTCTTCCCTAACATCGTTCATTTTCTTATAAAGGTCGATGCTGTCCCATCTTTCCAATAACACTGGTTCCTTTTGGGTTAAATTAGCCCTCATATCGAATGAGGTTTTCGGCATCAACAAGGTGTCTTTGTATGACATAATTCCCTCCAAATAAAAAGCGTCCATATCTCTAAGGACGCCAATGGTTGCGCGGTACCACCTTAGTTCGAGGCTATCGCCCCGCTCTCTGAGCCTTCGATAACGGGAAGGGACCGAACCCCTTACTCTCTCTTTCGGGGGATTGGCTCTGGAAGTGATAACCTTTCGCTGCCCCGTTCTCATCCAGGGGGCTCTCTCATCGTTCGCTACTAGGCGTTGTCTTCCGTCTTGGCCTTAAAAACTATATCTTAGAAAAAGATATATCTCAATCAGAAGCCGAAGTCTTCGTCGTCCGAGGTTGAAGATTCTTCTTCTTTTTCCTCGAAATTCAGGCTCCCTTTGAGGAAGCTTGGCAACAATCCTTTGGCGATGTTGCTTCCGGAAGAAGGGGCGTTCTCCTCTTCTTCAATGGATTTCTTGACGGCTTTGGACACGCTGTCGTCGACCCCGAATCCGACATCGGAGGAAGAATTTGGCTCGGATATCGAAGGCCCTTCCAAAGAGATGGAGCCTTTCGGGAAATCCGAGGCGATGACGGAACAGATTATCGAATCCCCGAGGTTCGGGTTGGTCGAGAAGCCGAATTTGACGTCAATGGATCCGCCGGCCGCCTCATTTATGCGCCTGACGCACCTTTCGGTGTTATACATCGTGACTTTGTCGCCCATGGTGAGCATGCAAATGACTTTCCTGGCTCCGGAGATGGAAGTCTCCAACAAAGAATTGTTGATGGCGGATTCCGCCGCTTCGATGGCGGCGTTCTCCCCCGACCCGGTTCCATAGCCGATTAAGGCGATGCCGCCGTCTTGAAGGGTGCTTTTGACGTCGGCGAAATCCAAATTGACGGTGCCGGGCAGCAAAACCAAGTCAGCCACCGTTTGGACGGATTTGGAAAGGACCGAATCCGAATCTTTGAAGGCTTTGTCCATCGGGACGTTTCCGGAAGAATAAAGCAATTTGTCGTTGGAAACGATGATGAGGGAATCGACTTGCTCGATCAAATCGTTCAATCCCCTCACGGCGTTGGTGGTTCTTTCCTTGCCTTCGAAGGAGAAGGGCCTAGTGACGATGGCGATGGTCAAGGCCCCGGCCTCTTTGGCCAAGCGGGCGATGACGGGAGAGGCTCCGGTCCCGGTGCCTTTGCCCATTCCGGCGGCGATGAAGACCATATCGGCCCCTTCGACCACCTTTTTGATGGCTTCTTGGCTATATTCGGCGGCTTCTCTGCCTTTGTTGGGATCTCCGCCAGCACCCAATCCCCTGGTTTCCGGACCGCCCAAGACTATGCGGTTTTGGGCTTTGGAGGTGGAAAGGGCCTGCTTATCGGTGTTCATGACGTAGAATTCGACGTTTTGGATGTTTTCGTCGATCATGCGGTTGACGGCGTTGTTGCCGGCACCGCCGACGCCTATTACCACGATTCTGGCTACCGGCTCGAAGCTATCCAAGTCGCGATCGTATAAATCTGTGCTCATGATTTTCTCTCCTTACTTGCTGTTCACTCGGCTTAACGATGGCCCGTTGACGTCGTTGGAAGGCGTTTCCGAAGTGCATTCGGCGGTCAATAAGCCGAGGATGTTGACGTATTTGGGGTCCCTGGCTCCGATGACGGAGGGGATGAAGACTTTCAGTTCGTGCGAACCGGACGCGGGCTTGAGCAATTCTTCGATGCCGTTTAGCCCCGCTCCGCCGCCTATTAGGAATATCGGGCAAGAGAGGAAAACGTCCTGCAATTGGGAGATATTTCCGCTGAGGGTCGGTTCCAAGACTTCCTCGATGGTGTTTTTGATCTTCACGTCGTATTCCATGAACCAAGCCTTCAAGACGTTGTTTAGGTCTTCCTGGCGGAAGGTCTCGCCTTGGGCGTTTTTGGCGATCGGAGTCTCGAATTTCGTTTTCCTTAGGGAATATCCGTAGGTTTTCTTTATCTCTTCGGCCTTATCCAAGGATATGGAGAAGGCTTTGGCCAAGGCTTCGGTCAGGGAATTCATCCCAACCGGCAAACAAAGGGTTTGGAAGAGGCTGCCGTTTCCGATGAAGCTCACTTTGGAGCTATATCCGCCCATATCGAGGATCAGATAGGCTTCTTGGTCCGGGTTTTCCAAGGATATCAGTTGGCTGGCCCCATAAGGGGCGACGCCATATCCTTTGGGGGTGACTTCGGCGGCTTTGAAGGCGTCGATGTAGGTGCGGAACAACCCTTTCGGAACGCAATGCACCGATGCCGTCGCCATGATCTGGGTGGCCTTTTCCCCGATGGGAGGGGTTTTCGAAGTCCTGTTCCCGTAGTGGTATATGTCGGGGATGACGTCCACGATTTGGTAATCGGGGGCCTTCCCCACGATGGAAGCTTTGATGTTATTCAAAAGCTGGGTTATGTCGTCTTCGTCGATCAATTCGCCGTTGGTGCTTCTGCCGGTGACGCTGCTGTCTTTCTTCTCTTGGAAGACCTTC
>CAVIYC010000104.1:0-3202 GCA_963647095.1 Oscillospiraceae bacterium
GGATCCTTTGATGAGAGACCAATTCCTCTCGATAATCAAAGAAGAACACAAAAAGGGCAAAACGATATTCATGTCCACCCACTTATACGAAGAAGTGGAAGCCACTTGCGATAGAGTGGCCTTGATAGACAAAGGCCATATCGTCGATATGGTCGAACTAAGCAAGATTTCTTCGCCAAACACGCAGCTATTCGAAGTCGTTTTCTCCAATAAAGACGATATGGAAAAAGCTTTGAGTTCCACTGCCTTCAAGGCGAAGAAATCCAGAAAAACCAATGCCTTGAAATTCGAGGTTTTAAGGGAAAACGCGTCGGAATTCCTACATTTTCTGTCTTCCTTTAGAATCAAGGCTTTAGTGGAAGAACACGATACATTGCAGAATTACTTCAACAAGAAGTTCAGGGAGAGCGAGCATGAAACTAAGTAAGGCTTTATTCAAACAATGCCTCAAGACCAACGGCACCAGCTGGATAATCATAACCATTTTGGAATGCGTCATGGTCGCGGCCATCATGGTCATCACCGGCGGAGATTCCATCGGCACCCTCATCTCTTCCATCCGCAACAGCGTCCTCCAGTCCGAACTCGAAGGCTATGTCGGAAAGATGTCTTTGAATTTCTATTCCGTCGGAATGGTGTCCGAGACCAAATACGATTCTTATTTCGCTTCGGACTTTTCTTCCAATTATTCCGACGTTAAGGACTACACCGCGAAAATCGACGAATGGTATGGCGAAGAACCTATATCGAGCAGTTACGCAACAGAAGAAGAATATAAAACCGCCTATCAAACTTGGATGGAAAAAATACCGACCGCAGAAACAACATTGTCCAAAGAATATTCGACTTCTTTCGTTAAATGGATTGAGTCGAAGCCCACTTCCGGTTCCTTGGACGAATGGAACGCCAATAGGCCCACCGCCATTTCCTTTTCGAAAGAGAAGGCCGTAGATTCTTCCAACACCACGCTCACGAAATATTACGACACTTACGCCAGAAGCCTCGGCTATATGGTCTTTAGCGACGACTGGATAATGGTCGTCCAAGCCGGCACGGGCCCCGTATGCCCAATGTCCCAAGTAATCGAAATGTATGAAAACAACGACATCGAGCTTCTCCCGGATTATGACGTCGATTCTTTGATTCCCCGTATATTGGACGGAACGTTCGATGAATACGCTAATAGCGAAGAAAGAAGCGAATACAAAAGAGAGCGTTCCAAAGTCGCGGCCTGCAAGATGGCCGCCTGCACCTTGACCGCCAAAGAATCCGTCGAAGTCTTGCTCAATATGGTCGCGGAGTACGGCATAGACAAGGAAACATTCGAAAGCTTCGGCTATACTTTCGACAAAGTCTATTCCGATTGCTTTGAAAGAATCCTCTCTTATGAGGTTAGCTACAATTACCGTCTTGACAGTTTGAACAAACAAGCCGCGGAAGAAGGCTGGGATGACGAAACATATTCCGTCAAATTGAACGAAATGATGAATTCGTTGGTCGAAAAACTTGCCGGTTCCTTCTTATCTAGCCTTCCGGAAGACGTGTCCGGAGCCATCGAAGAAGTCGGCCAAATGGATATATACGGCTTAATCGTCGGATACATTTTCTATAAGATCGCCGGATTGCTGTTGCCGATGATCTATATGATCCTTTCCATCAACAATATGGTGGCCGGATCCGTGGATTCCGGCTCAATGGCTTATATATTGTCCACCGGCACCAGAAGGGAATCCGTGACCACCACCCAAGGGTTATTCATGACTTTGAGCTTGTTTGTGATGTTCTTATGCACCACCGCCACATCGGTCGCTTGCTATCTGACGGTTAGGGCCTTAAACACCGGCGTTACTTTAGGCGGGGTCTTCTTGATGAACTTGGGCGCCTTCTTGGTATTGTTTGCCTTAAGCGGGTTCTGCTTTGGCATAAGTTGCATATTCAACCGCTCGAGATATTCCTTGGCCATCGGCGGAGGGCTTACGATATTCGCTTTGGTCGCCACAATCGTCGGATTGTTCGGCTCGGAAATCATGCCTTCCATCATCAGGTTCGACGCTTTGAATATCTTCAACTATTTCTCGATAATCACTTTGTTCGACGTAATGGACATCACCAACAATTCCGTTAATATTTATTGGAAGTTGGCGATTTTGTTCGTCATAGGCGTCGCCGGATACGTATTCGGCACCATAAAATTCAAAAATAAAGACCTTCCGCTTTGATTTGAGGCATTTTTGGTCTTTCTTTAGGTGTTTATAATATGATGATTTTCGTTTTGGTTATATCGCAATCGTCGGCAATCAGTTCGTCATAGCCTTTGACTCTGATGATTCCGTTTATCGGATTCTTTATCGAATCGACGCTAGAAAGAATGGTCGCGTCTATGCCGGAACAATATTCAAACGCCAAATCCGTCTTTTCAATCATGCAATCGATGAGCTTTATGTTTTTCATATAGCAAAAGCCTTGGTGGGATATTATCTTGCAACGGATCAAGGTCACGTTCTCGCTGTTCCAGCCGAAATATTCGCCTTCGATATAAGAATCCTCAACCACGATGTTTTTGGAATTCCAGAAAGCGTCCTTGGTTTTGAAATAAGAATTCTTGATGTGGATGTTTTCCGTCCCGTCAAAGCAATATTGCCCATATAGCTTCAGATTCTCTATTTCCATGTTTTTGGAATTCATACCGAAATAATCGCCATGGGTTTCGACGTTTTTCAAGATTATCCCATCGCACCACCAGAACGTTTCCACCCCATTTGGGATATTTGAGTCGATTACCGTCACGTTTTTGAGTTTTCTCAACGATTTTGGGGAATTGAAAAGGCAAGATGAAAATACTGAGTCGTTGGTGTACCAAATCGCGGCTCTGGCCGTGTCATCGAACTTGGAATCGCTGCATTTGACATTCGAGGAATACCACAAAGGATAACGTCCGATGAAATGGCAGTTTTTAACCGTCAAATCTTTGGATTCCTTCAATGGGGATTCCCCTTCTATGAAGGCGCATCCCTCAATCAAGGCGTTTTCGCTTTTGAATAACGCCCTTTCTTCGTCGTATGTCTTATCTTTGAATTCGTTCATATTAAAAACTTTAATCTAGGTCATTGAGATTCTCAATGGATTAGGCTAACTTATTTTCATGAAAATAATCTCATTCAACGTTAACGGCATCCGAGCCATATTAAACAAGGATTTCGCG
>CAVIYC010000105.1:0-3182 GCA_963647095.1 Oscillospiraceae bacterium
ATCCAAGACAAATCCGACGCCAACATATTGTCTTTGGCCGGAGACGTCGCCTCGGACCTCGATGCCGGATATGATGTTTACGAAATCGCCGAGAGAAGGGACGTGACCGACATCCATGTGGTCAACTCCAAAGGGATAATAACCCAAAGCACCGATCCAGAACTAATCAATTGGGATATGGCCAGCAGCGACCAATCCAAAGAATTCTTGTGCTTGCTTAACGGAGCGACATCTTACGTTCAGCCATATGGACCGATGGGCTTTGATTCGGAAAAATATAGGAAGTTCGGCGGAATCGTTTATAAGGACGGATTCATCCAAGTCGGATATGATGCGGAAAGGCTTCAAAAAGACATTGCCGAGCAAGTCAAAGACGTCACCAAAAACAGGCATGTCGGAACCAGCGGCTGCGTTCTGATCTTAGATAGCAACCTCAACGTCGTATCTTCGCCTTCTTTCGACATCATCCCCCCGATCGACATGGATAACAAAGGCGAACCCGATACTTTTATTTCGATAACGTTATACGACGAAGACTATTATTGCGAATACGAAATGAGCGAAGGCTATTACATAATCGCCTTGCTTCCGGTCAAGGAAGCGATGTCCAACAGAAACGTTTCCTTATATGTCTCGACCTTCATGGAAATAATCATATTCGCCATCCTTTTCGCCATGGTTTACGGATTGATCGAAAAGGTCGTGGTGAAGAAGATGAAGAGCGTTAATGAGACTTTGTACAAGATTTCGAATGGTAACCTCAATATGACCGTGGATGTTAGGAATTCCTTGGAGATGTCATATCTTTCCAACGACATCAACCGCACGGTGGATGCGATGAAGAAACTCATAGACGAAGCCTCCAAAAGAATCGACGACGAATTGGAATTCGCCAAGCAAATTCAGATATCGACTTTGCCCACCATTACCGAAAGAATCGAGAACCGAGAGGAATTCGACATTTACGCGACGATGAAAACCGCCAAGGAAGTCGGTGGGGATTTCTACGATTTCTATGGCGAAGGCGAGAAATTCAGCATCGTGATCGCTGACGTTTCGGGCAAGGGGATTCCGGCCGCCATGTTCATGATGAGGGCCAAGGCCGATTTGAAGACCATGACCGAGGCCGACATTCCTTTGGAAGAGACTTTCGTTTCCTCCAACAACGCCTTATGCGACAGAAACGACGCCGGGATGTTCGTCACGGCTTGGCAAGGGAACATAAATTTGGAATCCGGAGTCATGACCTACGTAAATGGCGGGCATAACCCTCCGCTTATCAAAAAAGCCAAAACCGGGAAATTCGAATACCTCAAATCCAAAAAAGGCTTCATTTTGGGCGGAATCGAGGGATTCTCGTATCATTCCGAAGAAATGAAATTGGATAAAGGGGATATCGTTTTCCTTTACACCGACGGCATTACCGAGGCCATGAACGAACAATCGGAATTATATGGGGAAGAAAGGCTGCTCAATTTGCTGAACGAAATGGAAATCGACAACATGGAGGATCTTTGCGAGAAGGTCGGAAAGGACGTAGAGTCCTTTGCCGGCAACGCCAAGCAGGCGGACGACATAACCATGTTGGCTTTTAGATACGACGGCCCAAAGACATTGCCCTCCATTAGCTTCGAGAAAGCCGACATTTCGGACATCGAGAAAATGACCGCCTTCTTGGACGGAGAATTGGAAAAGATCGATTGCCCGATAAAAGTTAAGCATCAGTTGGACATCGCCTTGGACGAAATAGCCTCCAATATCATCAACTATGGCTATAAAGACAAAAAAGGCCCATTGACTGTGAGTTTCGAATATCGGAAAGCCAGAAACGCCGTATACCTCAAATTCATCGACGAAGGCGTGCCTTATAATCCGATAAACAATACGGATCCGGATTTAAGCGTTTCTTTGGACGAAAGGAAAGTCGGAGGGGTTGGCATATATATCGTCAAGAAGACGATGGACGACATGAGATACAAGTACGAGGGAGGAAAGAACATCCTCACCTTGACCAAATACATCAAAGGGGAATGAAAATGGAAAATATCGATTTCAAATCCGAAAACGGGACGTTGATCATATCTTTAAGCGGCAAAATCGATTCCAACAACGCCTCTTTGGTAGACGCGGAAATAGAAAAGATAAGAACCGGAAACAAACACGAAAACACCATAATCGACTTGGACGGATTGGAATATATTTCCAGCGCCGGCTTGCGTGTCATCTTAAGGCTTTTGAAGCTTGAGCCAAGCTTGAAGATCGTCAATGCCTCAACCTCCGTTTACGAAATATTCGAGATGACCGGTTTCACCGAATTGATGAAAATCGAAAAGGCTTTGAGAAAGATTTCCGTCGATGGGGCGGAGGTAATCGGCGTTGGGGCGAACGGCAAAGTCTATAGGACCGCGCCGGATACCATCGTCAAAGTTTATTTGAATCCCGACTCGCTTTCAGACATCGAAAGGGAAATAAAAATGGCTAGGAGAGCCTTTATTTTGGGCATTCCTACCGCCATACCGTTTGATATCGTTAGGGTTGGGAATGGATATGGTTCGGTGTTTGAGATGCTGGACGCGGATTCGTTTTTAAAATGCGTTTTGAAAGATCCCAATAACATCGACAAGTACATAAAGCTCAGCGTCGATTTGATGAAAAAAATCCATAACGCGGAAGTTAAGCCCGATGAGATGCCAAGCAAAAAAGAAACGGTCTTGGAATGGGTGAGATTCGGAAAAGATTATCTTTCAAAAGACAGATACGAGAAACTCTACAACCTAGTGAATGAGATTCCCGAGACCAACCACATAATCCATGGGGATTTGCATTTCAAAAACATCATGATGCAAAACAACGAGGTTTTGCTGATCGATATGGACACTCTCAGCCGCGGAAACCCCATCTTCGAATTCTCGGGGCTATACGACGCCTACGTCGGATTCTCCATATTCGACCACGATAACATCAAACAATTCTTGGGCCTTACCTTTGAGCAAGGATGCCGCGTTTGGAGAAAGACCTTGGAATATTATTTCGATACGGAAGACGAAGGAAAATTGGATTCCATCGAAAAGAAGGTCGGGGTAATCAGCAACTTAAGAATGCTAAAGCACATCGTTTCCAAAGGAATGGACAAAGAAGAGAAATACCGAAAGCAAAAGGAAGGCTATCTCGATAATCTCTTT
>CAVIYC010000106.1:0-3166 GCA_963647095.1 Oscillospiraceae bacterium
AGAAGCGTTTTCCGATAAATGGATTTTTTTAAATCCGATATTTGGCTTTATTTTATTCCGACATTTGGCTGTTTTTCAATCCGACGTTTGGCTGTTTTTCAATCCGACGTTTGGCGGTTTTCAGTTGTATATTCAAATCGGCCTTTGGGCTAGGGCTAATGTGAATATATTTACGTTCTGTGCAAAGAAAGCCAATCGTTGTTAAAAACGGCCTTTCGGCTTAGCTGGATACTGCACAGGTAACCTAAAAGTAGACACGGGAGAGGAAACTTATACACCGAAGACGAGGAGATAACGCAGAGTGGTCCTAACCCAACCGCGCCGCCCTCCCGGGGGGCGGTTGGATGATTGACCACTAGACTTTCAAACACGGAAATCCTAAAAAGGTGAAATTAATTAGGTTATAAATATGTCTAAAAGGTGAAATTAATTAACATAGAAACCTAGCAAAAAGGTGAAATTAATTGTAAACTGCGTATGGAGTCAATATGGAAAGAAAGTATTTATCTAACTTAGAGGAATGGCTGAACGACCCATTTAGGAAGCCTCTTATGGTGTGGGGCGCACGCCAAGTTGGCAAGTCATATCTAATAAAAGAGCTCTTCGCTCCGAGATACTTCAAGGATCATTACATCTACGTCGATTGCAGGACAAACCACCGTTTCACCGCCTATTGCGAAAGCCATACGAACGCTTCGGAAGTGTTGAATTGGCTTGCTTTGGACAATGGCAAAGATATTGACGAAAACACGCTTCTTATTTTCGACGAAGCACAGGAATGCCTCCCGATTGTTACTTTAATGAAGTATTTTTGCCAGGATTTCCGCAAAATCCCCGTTATCGTCACGGGTTCGATGGTCAGACTCAAAATTCAAAGAGAGAACAGGAAAAGAGGCATCGGGAGCAAAAATGGATTCCTCTTTCCGATTGGCAAGATAAATCAGCTGACTGTCTATCCTCTCAATTTCGGCGAATTCCTCATGAACAGGAACAAGTTGGTGTATGAGCATGTGATTGATGCCTTCGCTAGCAAAGAGAGCCTTGATGATATTGCCCACAAGAAAGCCATGGATATTTTCTACGAGTATTTGCTCGTCGGAGGGATGCCTGAAGCGGTCGATGTCTATCTTAAAACTGGATCGCTACAAAAATCGCGACAGATATTGAAGGATCTCTATGACAATTACCTGTCCGATATGGAACTATACCAAGCGAGCCCCGAATCGGTAGTTCGGGCTAAAAAGATATTCGAAAACATCTACTCTGAGCTCAATAAGCAATCGAAAAATTTCAAGCCGTCCTTAATCGAGGAAAAGACGAAGGTCCGCGATATGCTTAATCCCATCGATTGGCTCTCTTTGGCGCATCTGATCTACAAATCCTCGCTCGTGAAAGAAAAAGCGACGATTCCCTTCATCGAATCGAACGAATCACTATTTCGACTATACCTATCAGATATTGGGATGTTCTCCTATCAAAGCGATATAAATGCAACAACTTTCCTCTCGGATGAAGTGGGGAATTCCTTATCTGGCATTTTCTACGAAAACTATGTTGCGTCCGAAATCGTCGAGTCCGGAATGAAGCTCTTTTACTGGAAGGGGAAAGGGGATGCGGAATTTGAGTTTCTCCTTCAAGATAAAGATGGCATTGTGCCAGTCGATGTGAAAAAGAACAGAGGCAACCTTAATTCACTATCTAAATTCATAGAGCACAATAAATTCGCGTATGCTCTAAAAATATCCGCGAATAGATACGGCTTCGACAAGGAAAAGAGGATTCTCACCATTCCCTACTACTTCCTCTTCCTCTACCTTTCCGCCTTAGCAAAAGGTGAATTCTCCTTGTGAGTTAGCCTTCATCAACAGCCAACCGAGGTCGCGATTCAACCGCTTTCTCCCAAAACAAACCGAATTTGCGGAGATAAACGATAGTTCTTATTCATTTAAAAACTGTTTTGGTGCGAATTTACGATATGACGTGTACCCTTCTTGTTTTAATTTTGAAATCGCAATTTCGATAGGTGTTTTGCTCAAATTGCATAAAACCGCTAATTGAGGTTTTGTGATATTTGCATTGTTTATAATTTCAGCGAGTACTTTAATTTGTGACAAAGTCAATTTTTTATCACCCACTTTATCACCCACCTAACACACGAATATCACATTACCTATGGGCGATAAACCAACATATAAAACTTCCTTTTTTTAAATTAATAATAGCGACTTCGCCACTCTTTCTTCTTTCTATTGCGAATGCTCATTTGTGTCCATGCAACGAAGTGACCAGGAAAAATCTCCCTATCTGCCAAAAATGGTTGCTTGCAAGATAAACCCCACAAGGGATAAAACAAGTTTAGGTCAAAAAGAAAACCATGCTCAATGAGTTTAATAGCTCAAAGGGTATGGCTGTTTTTACTTTAGTTTCCAATCAAAGAAGAGCAATTGAGTTTGGACTTTTTCGACGTTTAAATGCCAAAATGTCTAAGCTTAATTGTTTTTACCTCCTCGTCTTTTCCTCAATTTCGTTTATTCTTTTTCTTTCTTCATCAGATAATTCCCAGTCAATCGCACCGATATTGCTTTCAACCTGTTTAGAGCTTCTCATTCCAGGAATTGGGATTATATCGACGTCGGGATTGGACAAAAGCCAATTCAAAGAAACCTGCGCGATGCTCTTGTCATGTTCATTGGCGATCTTTTCGAGTTCCACCATTAATGGCTCCATTTTCTTGATGTTACATTCCCTAGGACAAGAGAAAAGCCTTTTAATGAAAGGCACGTTGTCGTTTCGTTCTTTTGTTATGTCTAGATGACCAAAATACGAAGTCATCTTATACATGAAAGGCACTTTCTTGTTTCTGTATTTCCCTGTTAAAGTCCCTTCGGCAAGAGGGGCATAAGGTATTATCGATATGCCATATTTCTTGCATACCTCAAACACGCCATTTGTCTCCGGATACCTTCTTAAAACGTTGTAGCCAACCATAACAACAGCTAAAGGAATGCCATGTTTTTCTAAAGCTAGATGCGCTTCTTCAATCTGCTTGGGAGAGAAGTTGCAGACTCCAACGGCCCTGATCTTTCCTTCCTCTACCGCTTCAGCCATTACATCCATGTATGCAGATATGTTTCCTTTTTTGGGTGGCACATGGATCATATAGAGA
>CAVIYC010000107.1:0-3163 GCA_963647095.1 Oscillospiraceae bacterium
CGCCGGTCTTCTTTTTGCTGCAGAACTCAATAGGCAAAAGAGATAAGACAATTACACAGGCGACATTCGCTGAGTGACCTGAAGGGAATGAGTCTGAACCGCTTCACCAATTGGGTGAATATCATGGAAAGAAAAGTATGCTGAAATGATTTGACGCATTCCCTTTCGGGATCGTTTTTGGCGATAGTTTCTCCGCTGAAAGAAAAGGAGAAACGAATGGAAGAAATCATCGGCGATGCCTCGGCCGGCAAAAGGGCGACCGCCGTCAACAACTTGGAGATGAAGCTGGCCCTGGTCTGGGATACCTCCGCCGACGCGGGCCCAGCTTGCCAGGTCCAAGGGGATCCCGCCGGGAACCTTCGACGGCTGGTATTGGAAATACGGCGGGATCGACCGCGGCCACGCGAGGGAGGCCAGTCGGCGGCCATCGCGCTCACCCTCATAGAGAAGGCGACAGCCAACGGGGTCGAGCCTTTGGGCTATCTCGAGTGGGTGCTTTCGCACGGCCTCGAGACGCAGGCCTCGCCGAAGGATTTCCCGCCTTGTCCGCCAGGCGTCCCGGAAAGCATAAAGATGGCTAAATGAAAACAGGAGAACTCCTGCCGACCGCAGGAATTCTCCTGTTTTCTCTATCGCCGGAGCCAAAAAGTCCTGATGTCGTCTAATGCGGTAAATCGTTTCATGATACGTTCCGTCTCAACTGCGTAGATCGATGCGGAGCCTGGCTCAGCGAGATGTCCGTGACCGGGGATGGCGCCTTGACCATCACCTCGTATTCGTCATAGACTGCCTCGTTGGCGCTTGACGTCGCCCTTATGGTGGCGGTTCCTGCCGCTACGGCCTTGATGAGCCCGTTGCTGTCCACCGTCGCCACGGAGTTGTCTGACGATGTCCAAATGCATTCGGTGTCGGTCGTATGCTCGGGGAAAGCGCAGCGGCAAGTTGGAGGTCGCAGATAATGATGCAGCGAATTTGAAAAAATCAATAAATGAACCAATAAGAGTTGCACCAAATCCGTTAGGCGTCCCGCATCCGAAGCGGGACGGCTGCGGCCATTGTTTTTTAAGGTGTTTGATGATAATACATTGAGGATTTGCTTGGTAATTGAATAAGAAAGATAAGGCGCAATTTGCGGTGTTTTTATCAATTATCTCCGCAAAAGGCATGTATATTTATTTTGACTTTACAGTTTTCTTATCCTGAGCCTCCGTTCTATTTGGGACAAATAAATTGATACACCTCATAGAAAGATAAAACTTGACGGGGGGGGTTCTATGTTTCAATTGCCTCTATAAAGAAAGGAGGACATAGAGGTGCACACTTTTAAGTTTAAATTGCGCGTCAACGGTGCCTATACCGAAGATTTCGTCACAGCGATTAATACGAATGAAGCGAAGAAAGTTATTTTGGCTCGCTACCCTGGAGCTGAAATTAGATTTTACGAGCAAATTGACTAACGACATTTCTAAGGGGATTGATTTTTGTAACAAGTGGGCGAAACCTTCGCCCACTTGGTATTAGATAAGACTTCTTACACGGAAATGAGAGGAATGAGAAGGTATGTTTGAGAAAATTAAGTTAAAGAAAAAGAACAAGCGGTTGTCTAAATTCATGGATGCCAATGATGCCCATTGGTTTAGTGAATACAAATGGGATCTCGACGTCATAGGCGACCGCGATTTGAAGAAAATGAGTGGCGATGGCGATTTAATCGACGCCATCAAAAATTGGTATGTCTACAAGGATATAAAAGCTTTAGCTAAGCCCGGCGACATGATTGGAGCTGATTATATTCGCTACTTCGAGGACTGCTATGAATATAATCCAAGTAAATACCCTAGCGGAAATGGAACTTACGAATACTACAAAGGTGGTTTAGAAGGGGGGTATGGGCTTTTTTCTAAAGGAAGTAGATATCTAGGCGATGTCATTAACGCCGTTATAATGGCCCTAAAAGGGGATGACGATTTTTGGTACGGTGGTAGGGAATCTCCTTCAAAAGAATCGCCGGCGTATGCAACTTTGTATCGAGCAACAGGCTGGGGGATTAGTACGCTTCTAATGTGGCCATTAGCGAAAGATCCTGAAGCTTTTTTCAATGGCACTTCGGGTTATGCCGAATTTCTACGAGCCATACTTAAAGCCTATGAATCGCATGGCCAATCGCCCCTTTGGGCAGTGACGATGAAAATGTTGGCGGACCCTCAAGTCCTTAGAGAAAAAGATCGCGAACGCACACGTACGTGCAGTGTTTTATGCTGTGTGTTTCCTGATTGGGATGGCAACATTGATTATCCTGGACGAACGTCGTGGTTGGGAAATTTTGGTCATGATACTCAAATAAAGGATATGGGAAGGAGGCTTATGCCTTATGCCCCATACATTGAAGGTCAGGTTGAACAGCACATTCTTTTCAATGATGCGTATTGGAAAATGAGCGAAGGTAGCCACGATTTTCAAGAAATCTGGGATTATTACGGCAAATTGAACGATAAAGCCATGTCCGAGGCAATTGAGGATTACTGGAACGATCTGGAAAGAAACAAAAAAGAAAGGGAAGAGGAAGCGCAAAAGAAGAATGTCGATACCCCTGATTGATCGGTAGACGTCTTTCATTGGCGCTGCATCTAAATAACGAAAGCCGGGACAACCGGCTTTTTCTGTAGTGAGACCAAACGCCAACAAAAAACGATTTGCCTGAGGCATATTGCTTACTTAAGGTATACTCTTCAGTGACAAGTAGGAAACGGTGAGGGGATTATCTATATGCATAAAGATGAAGCAAGCGCCGGATTCGCGATACTATCGAATCCAAATAGGGTCAAGATAGCAAAGTTCCTATATGTCAATGGAACTCTTTCTTACGATGACCTCCTATATATAACCGGAGACGAAGGCGAGCTTAATGCTTCCCTCCGTCTTATGGAAGAAGGATCGCTTATTGTCAAAAACGATGCCAATTCGTATTCCATCAACAAAGACTATGTCGATAGTCTCCTTGATTTCATCCGCACTCAATGCGGCTGCTGCCATCATTGATTTGCTGAACCATTAAGTGACTGTTTCTAGGAGGATGGCCTCCTATAGATACACACCAAAATCAATGGGCCTAAGTCTACGCAAAGTCTACTTTAAAGTCTACTTTTAGTCTACTTTTATGGTC
>CAVIYC010000108.1:0-3116 GCA_963647095.1 Oscillospiraceae bacterium
GTGGAAAGGATGGAGATGATGATGATCATGATGGCCGCGTTTCCGGCGGAAACGATGCCCAAACCAACCCTGTTGGAATGCAACGATTCCCTAAATAAAGGCTTAGAGAACAATCTTCCGGGTTTGGTGTCTTTTTGGCCTTTGATCTTCACTTTTTCGGGAGGCATGGCCATCTCTTCTTCGTGGCAATGGGAAGTGAATTCTTCCGGCTCGATTTTCTTTTCTTTCTTCTTCATAACGTTTCTCCTTTCTCTTTGCCGTTCCTTCTCCTTTCGGTGAAGTAGGTGGCCAAGGTGTATTTGCTTTCGGATAGGAACCTGACGTCATATCGCTCAAGTTCTTCGAACAGTTTCGGCAATTCTTCTTTCTTGATTCTTACCGTTGCCTGATTGAATTGGGGTTGGGTTCGTATTATGTCTTTTCTATCTTTCATAAACGATTCGTAATCCTTGCCGTTCTTGAATTCGATCTTGATGTCCCTGAGATCCCTTTCCCTTATCTCTTTCATGTCCGCGACGTCCATTATCTTGCCGTTGGACATATAGATGACTCGGTCTGAGACCCTTTCCAATTCCTCGATGGTGTTGGAAGACATGAGAATGGTCGCGCCCCTGGCTTTTTGCTCCAAGATGAGATTAAGCAATTCTTCCCTCATCAAGGGGTCCAAGCCGATGGAAGGCTCGTCCAATATCAAGATTGGGGCTTTCAGCATCATGGCCGCGACGATGGAGGTTTTCTGCTTCATGCCCTTGGACATCCTTTTGGGATAGGCGCGGATATCGAGCTGCATCCTCGGGATTATCTCGTTGGCGTATTGGAAGTCCTTTTCCTGCATCCCGAGGCTTCGGCCATAGTTATGGAGGAATTCGTCCCCGGACTTGACGTCTGGGAAGTTGATTTCGCCCGGGATATAACCGATGTAATTCTTGGTTTTCGCCGCGTCCTTATAAGCGTCGAAGTTATATATTTTTATCTCCCCTTAGTCGGGTTTGATGAATCCCATTATCTGACGGATCAGGGTGGTTTTCCCCGCGCCGTTTTCTCCGACTATGCCCAACGTTTCTCCTTCTTTGATATAGAAAGAGACATCGAAGTTGCCCCTTCCCTCGCCGTAGTCCTTGGTGAGGTTGGAGACTTTTATGACGTTTTTCTTGTCGCTCATTTGTTCAAACCTCCATATGTCTTTTCTTCCTTATAGAAGGACATGAAGTAGTCTTCCAAGGTTTCTTTCTTCTCCGAGAAGTCCTTTAAGCCTTCTTTCTTGATCGCTTTGATGAAGGAATTGGAATCCTTCTCGTCCACGAACACATATAAGGCGCAATCGTTTTTCTCGTTGTTAACGACCTTGAAGCCGTCTTTGTTTAAGGCTTTGAAGGCTTCGTCTTTGTCTTTCTTGCTGTCGTAAGTCAATTTGTATTGCTTGGTGCTTTTGTGCTTCAGCTCGTCCGCGACGAAGTTGGAGACGATCTTCCCGTCTTTGATGACGGCGATCCTATCGCAACAGGCGTCCACCTCTTCGAAGATATGGCTGGAAAGCAAAATGGTCTTTCCTTTCCTTTTCTCTTCTTCGATGAGGTTGACGAACCTTTCTTGCATCTCGGGATCCAGACCGCTGGAAGGCTCATCCAAAATGATGATGTCCGGGTCGGACATGAAGGCGCAGATGATGGCGGTCTTCCTCTTCATTCCCAAGGACATCTCCTTGCATCTGAGTTCGGGGTCATATTCGAACTCTTTGATCAATCTATCCAAGATCGTCCTGTCTTTGACGCCCTTTAGCTTCATCTGCTCTTCGATGACTTCTTTGCCTTTCAAAGCCAAAGGCAAGGACACTTCGCCGGGGACGTAAGAGACGCCTTGCATGATTTTGGCTCTGTTCTTTAATGAATTCTGGCCTCTTAGCAACGTTTCTCCGCTATCGGGGACGCTGAATCCCATCAAATGCCTGATGGTCGTGGATTTGCCGGCTCCGTTAGGTCCCAAAAACCCGAAGCATTCTCCCTTTTTCACCGTAAAGGACACATCGAAGACCCCTCTTCCTTCGCCATAATCCTTGGTTAGGTTTCTTATTTCTATGACGTCTTCCATATTTTGCCTCCTTTATCGTTATTGGGCTTTAGTGCAATAACTAACGGCAAGTATAGTATCAATACGCTATTCCATTTGCAATACTAAAGTGTTAATATTTCACCGAAATGGAGAAACCATGGCAAAAATAGCGGAAGAAAACAATCAAACCCAATCAATAATCAAAGAAGACGCGCGCATCGTGCGCACGAAAAGGGACTTGGCCAACGCCTTGGAGGAATTGCTCAAGGAAAAGAGCTTTGACGAAATATCGATAAAAGAGATAACGGACAAGGCTTTGATCAGCAAAAACACCTTCTATAACAACTTCGAAGACAAAAACGACTTATTGAATTTCTTGTTCGTCCGTTACGAAGGGGACTTGATAAAAGTCGTAAAGCCCATATTGGACAAAACGTTTAGGACCACCAGGTATTTCTCTTACAAAAAGGTGATCGAAATAATCGTCCATTTCTTCTACACCACCGATTTGCCCATCAAAGAGATCATCGAACACGACTCCTCCAAGATCCTCCTTTATTCCTTGAATGCCTTCATACAGGAAACCTTCCTCAAATTGGAAGAGAAATACAAAGCCTTGATAACCAAGACCGAAAGCCAGCAATTGGTGAGAATTTTCTTCTCCGGAGCCTTCGCTTCAATGATATATTTCGCCTACGCCGACAATATGCAGATACCAGAAAAAGACTTGGTCAAGGTGGTTATGAAAATATCCTTGCCGGTCATTGAATAAAACGCGGATCGCCGCGTTTTTTCTTAGGCAAACATATAGAGATTGTTCTTTTAATGTTAAATGAACGCGAATGATTTTACATTCTCATTTTTGATGCGTTTTTGTTATAGATATTATGTTTTTAGTAGTTATTATCTGTATATTTGCATTCTCATTTTTTATATGTTTTCATTATCAATTTTCTATTTGACTTTCCAACGGCCGTTTTTGTCCCCGCCTTCTCTTTCGATCTTCTCGCTTTCCTTCAAAGAGGATATGACGCGGCTCACGGTCGCTTTGGATTTGCCGATAATGG
>CAVIYC010000109.1:0-3104 GCA_963647095.1 Oscillospiraceae bacterium
CCTTGGTATTCTTCTTGGTGGAGATGAGGGAACCAGTCTCGAGGTAATCGTACCTTCCGTCGGCCACCACATGTTTAATGGCCTCCCTGGCTTTTGGATAAAGCTGTATCTCATCAAAAATAATGAGAGATCTCCGCTCAAAAAGTTTTACTCCGAAATAGTTCTGGAGCTTAAGGAAAAACAAATCGAGATCCGCTATATCAAGAAATATCTCGCTTAGTTCTTTGCTGAAAGATGAAAAGTCGACGAGAATATAGGAATCATAGTTCTCTTTGGCAAACGTCTTTGCAATCGTACTCTTTCCTATTCGTCTGGCCCCAACGAGCAAAACCGCGTATTTAGGAGCCCATTTTTCCTTCCAAAGTTTTAATTGTTCCGTAACTTTTCTTTTGAATATCATTTTTATCGACCGTTACTGCAATTTTAAAGATAAAGTTCCATTTTTGCAACATTGAAACAGCCAAAATGTTCCGTTTTTGCAACATTGAAACAGCCAAAATGTTCCGTTTTTGCAACATTGAGAGTGCTGCGCCCCCAAAAGAAGACACTAAAAATTTGTTCTTTTTTGGCGTTGCTTTCGGCATCTGGCTGCTTTTGCAAACTACTTGCTTCTTTTTCTTGTAGAGCCTGTTTTTGAGGCAATAAAAGACAAGCAACGTGATAATGGCGATAATGGCGATTCTCCGGAATAATTCGCTCAAGGGTATCCTCCATATGAAGCTTCTGTAGCGAAATATCGGAATAGGGCGTCAGCGCTCTATTGTACGAAAAAACCCGTCTTAACGGACGGGTCTTATTATTTGTTTCGTTGGCGGCTGACAGAAACGTCGGTCCTGTGGAAACCAGGAGCTTTCTGCCTGTGTGTCAACAACATACTTTAAATCGTGAATTTACCAAGATCTTGTTATTTCAACATGCACAGTTTCTCTGCATTCGGGGCAATTGGGGAAGCTGTTTTCGGTTTTATGAGGTGCCACATAAGCGCGATGCGTGCATAAGGGCTTAGCCCTCCCACAATGCGGGCACTGAACATAATATTCAACCCATTCTCCGTTATCAGACACAATAACGCCGTTTTTAATATAAACCCTGGACATTTTTACCCTCCTAAGATTGTTCCAGTGTGGCTGTGAGAAACCTGCACAAAACCACTGAAGTCCCTATTCGCTTAACTGAAATCAATTAAAACGAACATAGTTTCTAGGATTCCTGCGACTAACGCTCACCAAATTGGCAAAACGCCAATCGATGCAAAGACCTCGATTCAAATTGATAAGGCCTTAACGGTCGCAAGAAGTAGGCTAAAATGATTTTTCATCTTTCCTCCCTTCGCCTGCCATTTAAACATAGAACCCCCCCCGTCAACTTCTTTCTGCTGCATGATGTTTTTTGAAAGAAAAGAACTTGCTGTTTTCTTAAAAACAAGTTGTTTGCGATTTCGCGCGGCAACGAAAAAAGACCCACCGATTTGGCGAGTCTTTGATTCATGCGATTATTCTAGATTAGTCGCGGTTTCCAGGTTCCGGCAAGAGAGCCATGAAACGGGCGTTCTTGATGGCTTTGGCCACTTGGCGCTGATACTTGGCGGAAGTTCCGGTGGAGCTGCGAGCAGCGATCTTTCCATCCGGGTTGATGAACTTCTGGAGAAGCTCGACATCCTTGTAATCAACGTATTTGATGTGGTTCTTTTTGAAGTAGCAGACCTTTTTTCTAGGTCTCATTTTCTTATAACCCATTTTTAACTATTCCTTTCATTTAGAGAGTTAGAACGGCAAGTCTTCTTCGATCACGTCAATCGAATCTGAATCGGCGTTGGCGGCATTTCCGGAAGCCGGAACGTCCGCGACATAGCCATCATTGGCTTGGGAAGCGGATTTCGGCTCTAGGAATTCGACTCCGTCGGCGCTGATTTCGGTAGCGGTAACCTGAACGTTGTCTCTGTTGACGTATTTTCTCTGCGTTATGCGGCCAGAGACGGCGACCAAGGAACCCTTGCGGGTGAATTTGGCGACGTTTTCGGCCACGTTTCTAAAGCAAGAGCAATTCAGGAAAACGGTATTCTTTTCGCCATTCTGGGTGCGATATGAATCATCGCTGGCGATCGTGAAGGATGCGACCGATACCCCAGATGTGGTTCTTCTGAGTTCGGGGTCTCTGGTGAGACGGCCGATGATGACGATTCGATTTAACATAGATTATAACCTCCGTTTATGTTCGTGGTTTTAGTCTTGATCGATAGTAATCAAATGACGGATGACGTTGTTGTTCAATTTGGCCAAACGGTCGAATTCCGATAAGCAAGCTTCGTCGGCGGAAACTTTGAGAATGACATAATAGCCTTTCTTTTGTTTCTTGATCGAATAAGCCAAATCACGAACGCCCCATTCTTTGGTGTCGGTGACTTTGCCGCCCTGGGTTTCAATGATACCCTGGAGCTTGGTCTCCTCATCCTTTACGGCAGCCTCGGCGAGGTCGGCCTTGAGGATGTACATGATCTCGTATTTCTTCATTTGTTGCACCTCCTAATTTCGGGCTCTGGGTTGCATCAATCGTGCAACCATAAGAGTGTGTAAAGGCCCCAATCCTTCTTTGGAGCCTAATAATTTTATTATTAAGGGCCCTAACTCGCAACTTGATTTTGAAACACTTCCTAAAACCTTGAGGCTTATGCCTCTACAAACTTATAGACACATAAACCAACAATTGACCAAATAAATGCAAAAAACTCAGCGAAAATAAGAAAAGGCTCCGAGCGTTCGGAGCCATTTGGTTCGATTACCTATTTGTTTTCCTCTGTGTTTTCGGAATTTTTGTTTTCTTCAGAAACGATGGGGGTGGATTCCGCGTCTATGACGTTAGATGCGGCTTCACCTTCCTTCTTTTTCTTTTCTTCTTCGTCCGCTTTCACGGCTTCGATCAGTTCCGGCAAAGGATGTTTGTAATGGTAAACGCATTCGAAGATGTAAACCAAGGAGAGGTAGCAAAGGTCTCCTCCGATGAAATACGCAAACAAAGGAGAGGTAAGATCGGAATGCACCATTCCGTTTGCGAAAGCGTATATATCGAAGGAAATCATCACTAGCGCGGGGGGCAAAAGCAAGATC
>CAVIYC010000110.1:0-3085 GCA_963647095.1 Oscillospiraceae bacterium
TGACCGGTGAGTCGTTCCGGAGGCAGGAATGAGAATTCCCGTGGCCCGCCGTTAAGGGCGTTGAGAGCCTATCTGTAATAAATAGGAATTAGGGTGGTACCGCGCGCCGCGTCCCTATCTTGGGGGCGTTTTTGTTTTTTTGGGAGGAAAATATATGCTCGATAAGCATTATGACCATTTGAAAGTCGAAGAAGGGAAATACGAAAAATGGGTAAAGGCCGGCTATTTCACGGCCGGGGACAAGACCAAACAGCCGTTTTCGATAGTCATCCCGCCTCCCAACGTCACCGGCAAATTGCATTTGGGACACGTCATGGACACCATTCCGGACGACATCATCTGCCGCTATAAGAGAATGAAGGGATATGACGTTCTTTGGGTTCCCGGATGCGACCACGCCGGCATAGCCACCCAAGCCAAAGTCGAAGAAAAATTGAGGAAAGAAGGCGTTTCCCGCTACGATTTGGGCAGAGAGAAATTCTTGGAAAAGGCCTGGTCTTGGAAAGACGAATACGCCTCCATAATCCATTCCCAATGGGCTTCTTTGGGCTTGTCGGTGGACTATACCAGAGAGAGATTCACCTTAGACCCTGGCTTAAACGAGGCCGTCAAGAAAGTCTTCGTGACCCTTTATGACGAAGGATTGCTCTACAAAGGCGAGAAAATCATCAACTGGGACCCGGTTTTGAAGACCGCTTTGTCCAACATCGAGGTGATACACAAAGACGACAAGGGCGAATTCTTCCATTTCGCCTACGATGTCGTCGGAAGCGACGAAAAATTGATCGTCGCGACCACCCGTCCGGAAACCATGTTCGGGGATACCGCCGTATTCGTTAACCCCAAGGACGAAAGATATAAGCATTTGATCGGCAAAAAGGTCATAAATCCCGCCAATGGGGACGAGCTTCCGATCATGGGAGACAGCTACGTCGACATCAAGTTTGGCACGGGGGCGATGAAATGCACCCCAGCCCATGACCCCAACGACTTCAATTTGGCCAAAAAGTACGGCTTCAAGTTCATCAAAGTCCTCGATGAGAGCGCCCACATGAACGAATTGGCCGGAAAATACCAGGGAATGGATCGCTACGAATGCCGCAAGGCCTTGGTGGAAGACATCAAAGCCAACGGGCATTTGGTGAAAATCGAGGAAATGGTCCACTCCGTCGGGCATTCCGAAAGAAGCGACGCGGTGGTGGAGCCGATGCTTTCGGCCCAATGGTTCGTCAAGATGAAGCCTTTGGCCGAAAAGGTTTTGGCCACCCAAAAGACCGAAAACAAAGTCAATTTCCTCCCCAAGAGATTCGAAAACGTTTTGGTCAGATGGATGAAAAACGTCGAAGATTGGTGCGTTTCCCGCCAACTCTGGTGGGGGCATAGAATCCCGGCTTATTACAATAAGGAAACCGGCGAGATGATAGTCTCCAACGAAGAGCCGGACATGAATAAATACGTACAGGACGAGGATGTCTTGGATACCTGGTTCTCCTCGGCTTTGTGGCCATTTGCCACTTTGGGTTGGCCGAATACCGAAGCCGAAGACTACAAGCGCTATTTCCCGACTTCGGTCTTGGTGACGGGGTACGACATCATCTTCTTCTGGGTGAGCAGGATGGTTTTCGATTCCTTGCATTTCACCGACCAAGTCCCGTTCAAGAAAGTGGTCATCCACGGTCTGATCAGAGACCCTCAGGGAAGGAAGATGTCCAAATCCTTGGGGAACGGCGTGGATCCGATCGACGTCATCGCCAAATACGGCGTGGACGCCTTAAGGCTTTTCATAACCACCTCCTCTTCGCCGGGATTGGATATGCGCTATAGCGAAGAAAAGATACAATCCGCCGAGAATTACCTTAACAAAATCTGGAATTCTACCCGTTACGTGGAAGGGATTTTGGGCGATGACTTCGAGCCGGAAGACAT
The DNA here is from genome assembly GCA_963647095.1 of Oscillospiraceae bacterium. GTDB lineage: Bacteria > Bacillota_I > Bacilli_A > RFN20 > CAG-826 > UBA4951. Next base: position 1,927 of record CAVIYC010000110.1, read on the forward strand.
CCATTCTCTGAAGCTTTCGCCATTGGACAAAGGCATCTTGGACCGTTATATGAGAATGTTAAAAAAGATAACCGCCAAGATGGAATCCTTCGAATTCGGCCAGGCTTCGACTTATCTATACAATTTCGTCTATGACGATTTCTGCTCCTCTTATTTGGAGATGAGCAAAGTGGCCTTGCTGGAAGGCGGAGAGGTGGAAAAAGCCACCAAGAACGTCCTTTATTATCTAATGAGGAACATCATCTTGTTGGTTTATCCCTACGCCCCGTTCGTCGGGGAAGAGATGTATCTTTCCTTGCCGAAGCATTTGGAATCCGTCTGCCTGGAATCCTATCCGGAATATGATTCGAAATTGCTTTCCAAGAAAGGCAACGAATCCCTCAAATTGCTGGAAGACATGATCAAAGACGTGAGGAATTACAAGTCCAATAATTCTCTGGCCCCCAACGCGCCGGTCAAATTGACCATCTCCCCGAAAGCCCCGTTCAAGGGTTTTGAGAAATATCTTTCGAGATTCGCCTTCGCCAAGGAAATAACCTACAGCGTGGACTTCAAAGCCAATTCCTTCCTATATCCTTCCTACGCCCTGGAAGTCGAGGAAGACATCGACCCCAAAGCCTTGAAAGAGAAGCTGTTATCGGAAGAAAAGAGATTGCTATCCGAGATCGAAAGATCGAACAAGATGTTGGACAATCCCGGATTCGTGGCCAAAGCCCCGAAAGAAAAGATCGATTTGGAGAAGGAAAAGTTGGCCAAAAACGAAAGCCTTCTGACTTCGATAAAAGAAAAACTTTCCAATTTATAAGTAAATAAGCCTCCTACCCGTCTATCTATGAGTAGGAGGTTTTTCAAATGATAGGAACTAGGCTAAACGAAAGAGAGCTGAACGCGATCAAACCGGGGGAGGGGATAACCTTGACGGCGGTCTTGGCCATCATGGCCATCGCCATCGTGGCGGTGATCTGCTATAAGATGTTCGTCTCCGACACCGGCTCGACCAAATTGCCGGGCGGTTGGCAATTCACCTGGAAGTAATGAAAATCAAAGCCCTCAAAAAAGAGGAAAGGCCAAGGGAAAAAGCGTTAACTTACGGAATAGAATCATTAAATAACAGAGAATTGCTGGCCATTCTTTTGCGCACGGGATACAAAGGGAGTTC
>CAVIYC010000111.1:0-3079 GCA_963647095.1 Oscillospiraceae bacterium
ATCCCTCTCATTGCCACCCCCGGTGTGAGGTTAACAAAAAAGGATGGTATTATTACCGCCACAATTGACGCATACATTTTAAGAGCCTATAAAATGAAAAAAGGACTGATATTATTGGCGTCAATCCTATCGGTTCATGAACCTTTCCAATTTTACCTTACCCTGTTTAGGCAAAATTTTTGGGGAAATTTCAATGCTTTTTCTCCAGAAGACTCTTGTTTCCACATCGATAACTTTTTATAAATCTTTCTTTCGAACATAATTGATTCTTCCCAACAGTGAAATATTCGTTTTGATATCGGCATTATTCATATCTTTCGATAAAACGCAAGATAGTTATGGCACAAATTACGGATAATACGAGGGTTTATTTTTGTCGGATTTTGGGATAATACGCAGGTTTATGGTTGACACCATATTTAATTACTTTTCGTTGCCGCTGTTGCAGAACAGGTTAGCGGAAATAGCAACTGCCATGAAAAATACCCCTTTCCTGTTTTTGTCTAGGATTAGGGGTACATCTCAAGCTTTGCACAAGCAAGCTTTTCTTCCAGAGTCAGTTTCATAAAAAATCCCCCATTTCATCTTACCCTGTCTGGGCAAAATTTTGGGGGAAATTTCAATTGAGATGGTGCGCTGGGCGGGACTTGAACCCGCACGGGTCTCCCCACTAGTTTCTGAGGCTAGAGCGTATACCATTCCGCCACCAGCGCGCTAGAAGATATTACTATCACTCTTCGTAAAAGTCGAATATGGCTTGCATTGCCTCTTCGTTTAGCTCCGTGGCTTTTTCGATGTCCATCTTAAGTTCTGTGGGGCAATTGATCTCCATTATGCCCTTTTTGAGCAAATCCCCGAGATAGGCTTCCGCTTCATGGGTATATGCCACGGAATGCTTGGAACCCTTTATTATCTTATAAGAGAATCTCTCATGGTCTAATTCCCTATTTAGGACATCCCCGTTTAAAGCCGGCGGGACCAATGGGTCCATATCCCCCGCGATATAAAGAAGCTTGCCTTGGCTCTTATTGAAGACATCCCTGACATCGACGTCCGAATCCTTGCCGCCCATGACTTTGTTGGCCAAACGGATGGAAGGCCCGCCGATTTTCCGCAAAAGGCCACTGGATCTCATCCATACGGCGTGGCTAGGGCGCAAAATGCCGGCCAAAGAGACGCATTTCTCGATTTTGTATTCATCTTGGAGGGCCAACATGGCTTGATATCCACCCCAAGAATGGCCGAAGGCGTATCTTTTCAATCCCTTGGCTTTTTCATCGTTTTCCAGCCATGCGAAGAACTTCTTTTGGGTTTCGTATACCCTTCCCAAAGACTTTATCTTCGTTCCCTCGGAACGCATGCATCCGAGATTGTCGTAGGCATAAACCAGATATCCTTCCTCGCACAATCTCGATATTTCCTTCATATAAGCGTTTCTTCCCGCTCCGATGCCATGGAAGACGCAGACCAAGGCCTTTATGTCTTTTCCCTTTTTGAAATATCGGGAGCCATCGATCAGATATTTGCCGTCATAAAAAGAAAAACGTTCCTCTTCGAGGCTCAGTTCTTCTGACGTGTAATAAGGGAGGCTTGGGCACCCATCCCACCTGTGGTCCCATATTTTCTTGAGTTTTATCAAGCAAAGCAAAAACAATATCATTTTCTCTTTCCTTTCGTTTTATGGAACAACGCGGCGAACAGATTCCCATTGGCCAAATCCAAATAAGACATGAGCTTGTTTTCTTTGGCCCCATAGTTGATAAGCAGCCTAAAAGGCATTTCCAATTGGTTGCTTTTGGCGGCCTTTTTCTGCCAAGGGGACAAAGAAGGATCGATCATCTCTTCCAACTCTTTGGATACTTTCCTTCCAACCTTTTTCTCCGTCAGATGCTTGATGGTGGATTCGAAGGTATATGAATCGCTCGGAGATAAGGATTTGTTCTTGATGCGGTGTCCCAAAAGCTCTTCGAATTCATGATCGCTGGGAACGAAAAGAGATTTGTTGGTGAAATATTTGTATGATGGCAAATAAACGCGTTTCGCCTTCCTTGCAAAATCGCTATGGAACAATATCGTTCCGATCTGACGGACCTCATTTGCGGACTTTCCGACGTATATTTCGTATTTTCCGTCTTCTATTCGCCACTTATTCGAATCGATGTCGAAATAAGCGAAATCTTTGCTAGAAAGGGTGAATTTGACGGGTTTGGTTTCGCCTTCCGCCAGGTAGACTTTGGCGAAATCCTTTAGTTCCAAAGCCGGCCTAAAGACATTGCCATCCTTCTTTCCGACATAGACTTGGACGGTTTCTTTCACCATTCGGCGGCTCATGTTGTGAACGTTCAAAGAAATTTCCAATTTGTCGCCGTCTTGAAGTTCGTCTTTATCGATTTTGAAATTTTTGAAAATCGTGCGGGAATAGCTTAAACCGTGCCCGAATGGGTAAAGAGGCTCTATTCCGGCCGTTAAGTAATACCTATATCCGACATATATCGATTCTTTGTAAGGCGAAGAGACTTTATATATCGGATAGAAGCAGCTTGAAGGAACGGAAGAATAGCTTATCGGCCAGGTCTCCGGCAAACGGCCGGAGGGGTTTACCCTGCCGATCAAAACGTTATGGATGGCCTTTGCGGACATCTCTCCGCCAAAATAGGAGATGACCACCGCTTTGCATTCCTCGTTCATCGGAAGCTCCAAGGGCGAGCCGGTAACCACCAGCAAAACGATGTTCTTATTATGTTCGTATACGTGGTTGAAGGCCGCGATTTGGGTTTTGGACAATCGCATGTTCGGTCTGTCATAGGAATATGAGGCGTCGTTGGGGAGATTCCCCACCACGAAAATGACCTTGTCGCATTTCGAGGCCAATTCCTCGGCGTCTATCATCAATCTCTCGGCCTCGGATTGGGAAACGTTCTCTTTCAAGGAATATCCCGGGGCGTAAGGCAATTCCTCCCCGCATTCCCTGGCGAATTTCGCCATTTCCCTATATAAAGAATTCGAAGTTTTCGGCGTTAAGTCCTTTTCTTTGTTTCCTTTGATTTGGAAGGAATTCGCCAAAGCCCCGATCAAGCAC
>CAVIYC010000112.1:0-3037 GCA_963647095.1 Oscillospiraceae bacterium
GAGTTGAGCCATCAATCCATGAACAGATATTAGCAAGAAAAGTGCTGATCTCATCTTATTAATCTATAAATGCAAAGGGAAAATAACCAACTTAACAATATTCGCTAGACCTGAGAATGGCGGGATTCGAACCTATGGCTTTTTATCATTAGTCAATTGCTTATCACCACCACGCCATTCATCTCAACGGCCATTTCGGTATCGTCAGCATCATCGACAGCAATCCTCCTTGCAATAAGCCTACCACCAAAGCCATCGATAAAATCCAATAAAAAAGGACTGATAGCGAAGGCATCAATCCAATTGTTCAACTATGGCGCGCCCGAACCGACTCGAACGGTTGACCTACTGCTTAGAAGGCAGTTGCTCTATCCGGCTGAGCTACGGGCGCACAGGCACATAATATACCACAAGTTTGGGCTTTTAGAGATACTTTTTGACAATTGGGGGCAATTCTTTGAGATTGGTAATCGTTTCATCGGGGGAAATAGCCTTCCCAAAGCCATAAGAAGCGAATATGAAAGGCAAGGACGCGGCCTTTGTTTCCACTTCATCGAAGGAGGTATCCCCGACGTAAACGGCCTTATCTACGCCGTTGTTTTTGATGATCTTTAGAATGCTTCCCCTCTTTTCCAACAAGGTATCGCCCCAGCAAAGATGCCCTTTCACGTATTTCGCGCATTCCGGATAGGCGGACAAATAACATTCTATGTAGCCTTTTTGACAATTGGAGACGATATAGATCTCATAGCCCGACTCAGTCAAAGCCTTGAACGTTTCTTCTTCGTTTTCGTATAAAATCCCCGGATGCCCATTTCTCAAATAATCCAATTCGTATGAAAGGAAAGTATCTTTGAATTCTTTGATTTTTTCTTCGCTTTCGTTTTCGGGCACCACCGATTTCAATATTTGATCCATCGTTTTCCCCATCTGGGCTTTGATATCTTCCGCACTCAGAAAAAAATAGGGTCCGAATATCTTTTTCCCCAACTCATTCCAACATTCTTTTATGGCCAAGGTGGAATCCCACAAGGTCCCATCCATATCGAAAATGACCGCTTTCTTCATTCTTTTATCCTCTCTTGCAATTCTATTAAGGCTTTTGAGACGTTCTCGGGGAAAAGCTGAGACAATTCCTCGTAGCTGGCTTTCTTGAAATCCTCCAAGCTCGGGTAATGTTTCCTGAGTATTTCTTTTCTCTTTTCCCCCAATCCTTCCACGTCGTCAAAGACGGATTTGAGCATCTTCTTGCTTCTCTCGTTTTTATGGAAGTTTATGGCGAATCTATGGACTTCGTCTTGCATCCTCATCAATAAGAAGAACAAAGGGGATTTGTTGTCTATCGGATAAACGTTCCCGTTTTCGTCGATTATGCCTTCGGTTTGGTGCTTGTCGTTTTTGTATAAGCCGTAAACGGGGATGGCAACGCCGGCTTTGCCTAACCCTTCCAAAGAAGCGTGAACCTGAGGCAAACCCCCGTCTGTCAATATAAGGTCCGGGAATGATGAATTCTCTTCCTTCAGTCTCTTATATCTCCGGTATGTGACCTCGGCCATGGAATGGTAATCGTCGCCCGAGACTTCTTCGCTAAGATGGTATTTGCGGTACATCTTCTTGTTCGGCATCCCATTGATAAAGACCACCAAAGCCGAGACGGCCTCGGATCCCTGAAGATGGGAATTGTCGAAAAGCTCGATCCTATATGGAGTTTTGATATTTAGCTTCTTCCCCAATTCTTCCAACATTTCCTCTTTGTCGTCTTCCAATCTCGCGGACATGAAATGGGCGTCCAAGGCCTTTTTGGCGTTTAAGGCCGCCATATCTATCTGTTCCAAGGATTTCCCTTCTTTAGGGGAGATTATCTCGACGTCGTCGAAGAACGAAGACAAGGCTTCTTTGACATTGGGGATATTGCAGACGATTTGATCCGGCAATTCGTTATTTTGGTAATACATCCCCAATAGTTCGACTATTTGCTCTTCCAGCTCCAAAAACGAAGGGAACACGTGGTCTTTTTCGCCAAGCAACAAGCCGTGTTTGTAGGTGAGGATCGACAAAGACCTATAGCCTTCCCTTTCGGCGAATCCCAAGACGTCTTTGTCTTTCTTTTCTTTCACGTTTTCCACCACTTGCTTGGAGACGGTGTGGTTTATGGAATCGATGGCGTTTTTGTATTCTTGCGCTTCTTCGAAACGGAGGTTTTTGGATGCTTCCTCCATTTTTTCCTTGAGCTTTGAGATGACCGAAGAGGTGTCCCCGCCCATGAAGTTCTTTATCTCTTCATACAAAGATTTGTAGGTCTCGTCGCTTATTTTGTTGATGCAAGGCGCCAAACATTGGCCCAAGGAATGATACAAACAAGCTTTCTTTCCTATCCTTCGGCATTTCCTGGTCGGATATATGGAATTCAGCAACGACAAGGTCTTTTTGGCCGCGGAAGAATTGGGGAATGGCCCGAAATAATAATAGCGTTTGTCCTTGGCGTTTCTCACCAAAGTTAAGGACGCGTCGTCTCTTTTCAAGGCGATATAGGGGTAATGGGAATCGTCCATCAACATGATGTTGTATCTGGGATGATTGTCTTGGATGAGATTCATTTCCAAGATGAAGGCCTCTTTGTCGGTCTTCACCATTATGAAAGAGAAATCGTCCACATGGGAAACCATGGCCGCGACTTTGCCTACCTGGGGACGCAAAAAGTATTGGGAAACCCTCTTTTTCAGATTCTTGGCTTTCCCGATGTAGATGATGTTCCCATCTTTGTCCTTCATTTGGTAAACGCCGGGAGAATCCGGCAAAAGGGCGATGGAGGATTTCAGTTTCTCGCTCAATGTCATTTCAGATAGACGATGGTGGCCCCACCGGCTCCCTCATTCCCGTCCGCCATCTCGTAATGGTCGACGAATTCTTTGTGTTTGTCGAGATATTCTCTGACTATTTTGCGAAGGACCCCGCTTCCGAATCCGTGGATGATCCTCACTCTCTTGTATTTCTTTATGCGGCATTTATCCAAATAGGCGTCCAAGCAAGACAAAGC
>CAVIYC010000113.1:0-3009 GCA_963647095.1 Oscillospiraceae bacterium
TCCGGATCGGAAGTCTCTTTGGCCAGAGAAGTTGGCGCCATATTGAAAAAAGAAGGAATAGAGCTAGAAATAGTCTCGATGCCTTCGACCAATCTGTTCTTGAAAGAAGACAAAGATTACCAAGATTCCGTCTTGCGTTTAGAGAAAAAGAATCGCATAGCCTTGGAAATGGGCGTGCCAAACGGTTGGTACAGATTCGCCGACAACGTCTATGGAATCGAGAGATTCGGGGCATCGGCTCCGATGAAGGATTTGCTCCATCATTATGGCTTTGAGCCAGAGACGGTGGCGAATTACGTCAGAAACATCGTTAATGGGAAATAAAAAATATGAGAAGCGGTTACGTGGCCATAAACAATTTCAACGGCAAAGGGGAGATAGGGATATCCCGCCTCTGCCTAGAAAAATTGGTGAAAAGGGCGGTGGACAAAGTCCCGGGCGCCAAATTGAATACCAAAACCAACAAGAAATCCCCGGTCAAATGGCTTTTCGACTGGGATCAGAAAATGAAGGTGGCGATTTACAAAAACGAGCAAGTCGAAGTCTTTTTGCGCATCGTCATCAAAGCCGGAGAGAACGTCCAAAACGTCTGCTTGGAAATCCAAAAGAAAGTCACGTCCTACATTTCTTTGATGTGCGAGACGGTTCCTTTGAAAGTTTCCATACGCGTTATTGGCATCCAATAAGGAAAAGTAATCTCATCTTATAAAAAGATGTGGTAAGATAAGCCCCGGCCGAAAAGGGTGGCAGGAAAATGAAAGAACTCAGCAGAAACAAAATTCAGGAATTGAGCGCCATCTCTTTGTACGTGGTTTTGACCTACGCCCACATGAACGAAGAAGCGGACGTCAAGGACATTTTGTCCTATGTCTTCTCTTCCGACATTGAGGACGTCCCTTTGTTCGCGAAGGAGATAATGGTCAATTTCCTAAAGCATCAGGAAGAAGAGATTAAGCTAATCGAAGGCAACATGAAGAATTGGACCTTCGATAGGCTAAATAGGATGGAACAAGCCATTCTTTTGCTTTCTTTGACCAATTATCTCTACCGCGAGGAAAAGACCGATAAGAAGGTAATCATTTCCGTCGCGTTGGATTTATCCCACAAATATTTGGATGACGGCAGATACAAGTTCGTCAACGCTTTATTGGACAATATATTGAAATGATCGAAAACCCTTTGCTTTATTCGGTGAGCGAGCTGAATCTCATGGCCAAGAACGTCTTGGAAAATAGCCCTCAGCTCAATTTCATCAAGGTCAAAGGCGAAATAGCCTCTTACAAGCGTTACCCAAGCGGGGATTATTTCGACATCAAGGACGAAAAGTCCGTCCTTTCCTGCGTCATATGGGCCAGAGACGCCTATAAGACCTCCTTTATCCCCAAAGTCGGGGACGAGGTCGTCTTATTCGGCTCGGTCAGTTTGTACGCCCAAAAGGGCAGATATCAGTTCACGGCCATGAGCTTGTCGCTTTTTGGAAAAGGCGAGGCGTTATTGGCCTTGGAAGAACTGAAAGAAAAGCTGAGCAAAGAAGGATTGTTCGACCAAAGCAAAAAGAAACCGATCCCCAATTTCCCCAAAAAGATATCGATAGTGGTGGGCAAAGATTCCGCGGCTGAGGCGGATTTGATCGCCAACATTTCCAGAAGATGGCCGTTGTGCGAGATAATCATCCATAACGCCTTGGTGCAAGGCAAAAACGCCCCGGAAGACATAATCAGAGCCTTAAACGAGGTAACGGAAGACGGTTCCGATACCTTGATATTGTCCAGAGGCGGCGGCTCCAACGACGATTTGAGCGCCTTCAACGACGAAAAAGTAGTTAGGGTGTTTTATGCGATAAACATTCCGAAAATCGCCGCCGTGGGGCATGAAATAGACTTCACTTTGGTGGATTATGTAGCAGATAAGAGGGTATCCACCCCGACCGCGGCCGCCGAATTGGCAACGCCTAACAAAAACGAGATTTACGACGACTTGGCAAATTGCCAAAGAACGCTCGTGAATTTGATGGGCAAAAAGTTAGAAAACAAAGAGACGTTATATCGTTCCTTGTTTGATAAGCTAAATCTGCTTAGCCCCAAAAAGAGATATGAGGACGGAAAAGAAAAGCTGTCTTCGTACGAAAAACGCCTCTCATTGGCGATGGAGAATATCATCAAGGGAAAAGAAGGGCAAATCGAATTGGCCTCTTCCAAGCTCAATGGTTTGGATCATCATAAAGTCCTAAATAGGGGATATTCCATCGCTTATGGAAAAAACGGCAAGATAGTTTCTTCCATAAAAGACGCAAAAGAAGGCGAGACGATGGTCACTTTGGTGAAAGACGGAAAGATAACGTCCAAGATGATAAAAGGAGAAGAAAATGGAAAATAAGATCGATTTCGAGAAAGAATTGGCCCACTTGGAAGAGATAGTGGGAAAGATGGAATCTTCTTCTTTGCCTTTGGAAGAGAGCCTCGCTTTGTTCGAAGAAGGCCAAAAGAGCCTGGAGAAGCTGAAATTAGCCTTGGACGAAGCCAAAGCCAAGATCGAGAAATATTCGAAATAGCCTTATAAAAAACTTAGCGTTTCTCTTTAAAAACGATTGTTTTGTTAACATAATATATCCGTGATCAAAATAATCATGCACATAGACTTGAACGCCTTCTTCGCCTCGGCGGAGCAGCTTAGGGACCCTTCTACGTTAGGGAAGCCTTTGGCCGTTGGGGGAAGGGGAAGGAGAGCGGTTATTTCCACGGCCTCTTACGAAGCCAGGAAATATGGCGTCCATTCGGCTCAGCCTGTTTACCAAGCCCTGAAATTGTGCCCGGACCTCATCTTAAAGCCGGTGGATTTCCGTTATTACCACATCCTTTCCAATTCCTTTTTCGGGTATTTGGAAAGATATTCGAGATTGATTGAGCCGGTTTCCATCGACGAAGGGTTCGTGGATCTGACTTTGTATCTGAAAGACAAAAAAGAGCCGTTGGAGGCTTTGAAGGAGATACAGCAAGGCTTGCTTAAAGA
>CAVIYC010000114.1:0-3001 GCA_963647095.1 Oscillospiraceae bacterium
GGGTAAAAGAATACGAATACCCAATCACATCCCCGACATAATATTCATCCTTCGAAGGCGAGAAGGTCACCGAGAAGTCTTTTATATCGATTATTTTTCTATCATCGTAGGCGTCATCGACTATGATGTCCGGGACCATGTCCCCGACATTGGAGCTATGATCGCTTGACGTAGCCCCGTCTTGGGCGGATTCATAGATTATGGCCCCATAGCCGACGCATGCGGCTCCAAAGAAAGCCCAGGCAAAGAATTTCCTGCAAAATTCTTTTCTGCTCAATTTAGCCATGCGCATATTATACACGCACACCCAGGGATATGCTTATCTAGAAAACACGCTTTTCAAAGTAAGAAAAAACCGCCCAAACGGACGGTGTCATTCAAGTTTGGTGGAGCGTAAGAGGATCGAACTCTCGACCTCCTCCATGCCATGGAGGCGCTCTCCCAGCTGAGCTAACGCCCCAAACTTGCGCTTAGCGCATTGAAAAATATATTCATCCGGCGGCCCGTTGTCAAGAACATGATTGCCAAAGGCACAAAAAAGGCCCCCTAAGGGGCTTATTTTGCATAAATGGCGTCGCCGAGCCGATTCGAACGGCTGACCTACTGCTTAGGAGGCAGTTGCTCTATCCAGCTGAGCTACGGCGACATAGGCCTCAGGGAAGAGGCGTTTGCATCAATGGTTGTCGATGGGATAGATGCTAGTGATCGTTACCCTCGCATCGATAATAGCCATTATTTCGTTTTTGTCTAGTTTTCTTTTGTCGTTGGCGGTCACGGTAAAGGCGACTTCAAGGGCGCTCTTTCCGTTATTTCCTTCGATAAGACGCGTGGTTACTCTAGAAAGTTCCCAGCCTTGTTCGTCGGCTATTTTGTCTAACGTGGTCATCAAAGGCTGCTCGGCCGGACCGACGAGAATAAACATCGGGGAGACGGAGGCGATCTTTTCTTCGGCTTTGCGGAAATAGGTCAATACGAACAAGATGACGGCCGTTGCGATGATCGCAAGGATGAAGTTCATGGAACCGCAGGACAAACCGACGGCCATGGTGGCCCAAATCGAAGAGGCGGTCGTAAGGCCGGTAACGCTGGCTTTGTTGTGAATGATGGCGCCGGCGCCCAAGAAACCTATGCCGGCGATGACCTGAGCGGCCAAGCGGGCGGCGTCCCTTTGGGAATCGGAGAGAGGGAATCCGTAAATGGAGATGATCATGATGATGCAAGATCCAAGACCGACCAACAAATGGGTGCGGAGACCGGCGCTTCTCCTGCGTCTCTCACGCTCCATGCCAATCAATCCGGTCAATAAAGCACATAAGGCGACGGATAATAAGCAAAGGATTAAATTGCCATAGCTCCATTCCCCTTCGGGAAGAGGGGTAGTGGAAAAATTATTGTTGAACCATTCGGCAATCTTTTGATCGATGGTCACAACGTTTCCCAAAATAGTCATGATTCACGCCTCCATACAACTTATGGCATTATACTATGTAGCGAAGATTATTGCCGTTTTTCTATGAAAAAAGCGGTGTCATTCGTGCTTAAAAGGCGATTTTTGTCTATCATTTGACTATGAAGCACTACAAAAAGCATTTTATTAACTTACAAAAGTCCAACGAAAGAGTCGCGTATTTGGATGAAGGAAAGGGAGAAAAAATCATTCTTTTGATTCACGGAAACCAATCCAGTTCCATCCATTACACCCCTTTGATTGAATTGTTGGAAAACGATTATAGGGTAATCGCCCCGGACATGAGGGGATATGGAGACACGACTTACAACAAGAAATCATTTTCCAGCATTTCGGAATGGAATGAATTGATCCAAGAATTCTGCGACGTTTTGAATATTAAGCCCTCTGCCGTGGCTGGATGGTCCACCGGAGGGGCCGCGGCGATGGATTTGGCGACGGACAGACAAGATCTCGTGAAGAAATTGATATTGATAGACTCGCTTTCGTTCCGTGGCCATCCATATTTCAAAAGAAACGAAAATGGCGCCATATACGGAGCGACGTATTCATCCCAAGAAGAAATGGCCAATGATATGCCATTAAAGATCACCGGCATTTGGGCCGAAACGAAAGACTTCAAGCATATGGGCGGATTGTGGGACAAACTCATTTATACCGCTGGGCATCACCCCAACGACGAAGACAATGAGATTTATTTGGAAGAAACCTGCAAACAAAAATGCATGCCGGAATCCTATTGGGCTTTGTCTACTTTCAATATTTCGGACACCCCAAGCCTATACGCAAAAGGAAATTCTAAAATTCATAAAATAAATCAACCGGTTTTAATGTTCTGGGGAAGAAAAGATATGGCCATCCCTTGGTTCAATCAACATGAAAATTACGACTATTTCAAAACCAGAGATAACGCCGAATTCACTTATGTTGAACTGGATTCTGGGCACAATCCAGTACTCGATCAGACGGAAATAATGGCGGAAGCTATCAAAAAATTCGTCAAATAGCCTACCTGATCACAATTTGATTTCTATCGGTTCTTCAAATTGAGAAGGGATTTTAGAATAAATCGATATCACGTAGTTTCCTTCAATATTAAAAGAAGCAAAGTTTTCGCAGGGTGTATCGATTATTTCAAACGAATCCAGGGATATCGATAAGCCTTTTCCGTTTTCTTTTAAATAAGCCTCTTTGCCAGTCCAAATTTCATAAAGGGCAAAAAGGCTGTTTTTGGAGTTTTCTATGTATTCTTTTTCTTTTTTAGTGAATAACCTATCTATTTTCATTGAACGGTCCGAAATGAACTCAACGTCGACTCCAACCTCGTTTCGACTAAGTGAAACAACGCAAAGACCACTAGAATGGCTAATCGAGAAACAAAAAGGGCAATCCTTTAAGTAGGGCTTACCAAAATCTCCTAGCAAATATTCATAGTCATAAATATCGATTCCATTTAATTTCAATGATTTGGCAAGAAGAAAAAACGCGGTTAGCGATTCGTTTTTGTGATGCTCATTGTCTAGTCTAACGATC
>CAVIYC010000115.1:0-2963 GCA_963647095.1 Oscillospiraceae bacterium
CCCGCGACGGAATATTTCCCATCGGTTTTCGTGTCGTCTTTCTCTTCTTTCTTTTTGACGATTGGGGCGAATATCTTAATCGACTTCTCGCCCGGTTTTATATGCCTCCCCAGTCTATTCCATTTTTTGATTCCATAAATGGTCCTGGCATCTGGCTTTTGCATGATGATGTAGATTTGATTGTTGAGGGAATAATGCCCGAGGTTTCCCATGGAGATAAGCACGTCCTTATACTTGCCTTCTTTGATGAATCTCTCCAAGGAAGAATCGATTTCTTTTATCAGCTTGTTCATTTCTTCTTTGGTTATTCTTTTTGCCGCGTATCGTTTGGTTTCTTTCATGTTTTTGCTGGTAAGCCCGCCGCTTTAAAACAAAAAGCGTCCTTTAAAGATATATAGACGAAAAAACGCCCGTTTTATCATTTACGGGCATTAAAAATAGTTATTTGCGATTGCACGAAACAAAAAAGGAAGCTTGTTATCGGATCTTTTTTCTCGCATTTGGCATTCCGTGCCGAAAATCATCCAAGCAAGGGAAGATGCTTTTATTTGATCTTCAAGGCGATGGCCACTCCTCCGAACAATCCGGCGTCTTGGTCCATTTTGGCAAGGACGATCTTTATTTTCTTAAGCGGATATGATCTTAAAAAAGCGTTCGCTTTGTCTTCTATGTCTTTTAGGAAGCATTCGCTGGACTTCATGACCCCACCGGACAAACAGAATTTATCGACGTTGAATTCCATTTGGGTATTGGCTATGAATAACGCCACGTTCGTGGTCCAATCATCAAGGATCTTCAAGGCTACTTCGTCTTTGTTTTCCGCCTTTTTGAAAAACTCGCCGGCGTCTTTGACGGCCAAAGAATTCAAGGTGCACGATTTCACCAGTCCCGTCCCGGAGCAAAGCTCTTCGAATTCTTTGTATCCGTCCTTGGTGCTTATCAGCATATGGCCTACTTCAAACGGAAGGTTAATCATTTCGAAATCGTGTATCAAACAGCTGCCGATGCCGGTTGAGATGGTGATGAAATACGAATCTTTGACGTCTTTGGTCGCACCGAAAGTGGCTTCGGACAAAGCCGTGCAGTTGGCGTCGTTGGCCATATTGACCTTAAAGCCGTATTTGCTCTCCAACCTATCTTTCAAATCGAAGTCTCTGATTCCGAGGTTCGGCAATAGCTTGATAACGTCGTCTTCGATTATCCCACACGCGGAAATACCCACCTTTTCGACGTTAAATTCCTTATACGGCAAAGACTCCAACATTCGGCAAATCTGGGAGAATAGCCCTTCTTTGTCGCCTTTGACGGTGCGTTCTCTGAAAAACTTAACAATCTTCAAATCGCTTGAAACGATCGCGGTCCTTAAGTGAGTCCCGCCCAAATCTATAGAAACAACGTATTCCATTATCAATCTTTCATCCTTTGGATATATATCCATGCAGTGAAAATACTACCATTTCTCCGCTTATTTTAAATAAGACAAAGAAAAAAGCCTCCTAGATTTTATCTAAGAGGCGATGTTTCGATTGGTGCCCAAGGCGGGACTTGAACCCGCACGGATTATGCATCCAGCGGATTTTGAGTCCGCCGCGTCTACCATTCCACCACTCGGGCATTGGTTGCGAAAAGTATTATAGATATTGCACCTTGTTTATGCAAGAAAGATTAAAGCGAGATGTACCCCTAATCCTAGATAAAAACAGGAAAGGGGTACATCTCATATCGCTAATTGATTCTTATTTTTTCATGATACCTTATTAAATCAGATCAAGAATTACGTTGCCGTTGAATAGGTCACGTCTCTAACACCGATCATTTGTGATAGAAATAGGAAATTTCATCGTAAATCGTGAGGGCCTCCCAAAAACAACTCATATTAAAATCATTCATCACCAGCTACTTGGAATATTTTGATAAGTTTAATTCCATGCCATCATCAGCGCAAGCAACGGCAATTTAGCAGAGGCCCGAAAGGGTTCTCATGACCAAATCGACGTCTTTGTTTTCCAATTCCCTTATTATGTGTAGATAAGTCTTCTCGGTCGTATTAATGCTGGAATGCCCAAGCCTTTTTGCGACAGATGCAATCGACACGCCGCCAAACAAAAGAAGGGATGCATGCGTGTGTCTAAGGCCATGGACCGAAATAACCGGAATCGACAATTTCTTGCAATGCCTTGCCAAAACGCAGTTGACGGTCGAATTAAATATTTTCCCATCTCCCACAAAAATTGGCTTGTCGCTAGGCAAATCCTTCACTAACGCAGAGAATTGCGAGACTATCATCCAATCAATCTGAATTTTCCTTATGGAGGATTTGTTCTTGGTCGGTTGGAATCCACCTTTGTCTTTGTAGTTCCACGTTTTCGACACCGAGAGCGTTTGGCGCGGGAAATCGAAATCCCCCGGCGTCAGGGCGACGGCTTCCGAGAACCTCAGCCCGGTTTTGGCTATCAGGAGTATGAGCCAGTCGTTGCTTATCGTGTCGGAGAGGTTTAGATCCTTCAATAAAGAATGGAGCTCGAATTGGTTGAGGTACTTCTTCTTTTTGCCAGATGGCTCCTTTCCTTTTATGACGACTTTCCTCGTCGGGTCTTTACCGATTAGCCCCTCGTCGACGGCGTCGAGCAATGCCGCTTTTAGGTGATGGTGGAAGTCCATCGTCGTCTGCCTTTCATGCCCTTTGGCGTAATCATTGAGCAACTTCTGGTATGCAATCCTGTCAATGTCTGCCAGCCTTAGCCTAGGCGCCAGCTTGTAAATCCAACCAAGAGAAAGCCTGTACTTTTGCATCGTAACCTTCCTAATGGCGCCTTCTTTGTAGACTTCTATCCAACGTTTGAAATAGTCGGACAGTAATTCTTTTTTATTTGTTTTCAACATTATTTCCTCCTTCATCTATTGTTTACTTACGCTGATGAAGGGTGATAAGGGAATCAATGGATTCAAGATAATCCCCTAAA
>CAVIYC010000116.1:0-2931 GCA_963647095.1 Oscillospiraceae bacterium
CAAGATGATGATCTCGGGATCGTTCATCAAAGCCGCGACCAAGGCTGTCTTTTGTTTCATGCCTTTGGACATCCTTTTCAATGAGGCTTTGGGATCTAGGGCCAATTTCTTTATCAATTCGTTGGCTTTGTCGAAATTCTTCAATCCGATAAGCTCAGCCTGCATCTTTAAAAAAGATATGCCGGTCTTTAAATCCGGGAAGGCTATTTCCCCAGGGACGTAGCCGACCAATTTGGCTATTTCGGATTCGTGTTCGTGAGATTCCATGCCGTTTACGGTTATAGAACCAGAGGTTGGTTTCAAAAATCCCATTATTTGACGGATGGTCGTTGTTTTTCCTGCGCCGTTGGAACCGACGAACCCAATCATCTCGCCTTTTCTTATTTCGAAGTTCATGTCAAAGACCCCGCGGCCAAGCCCGTAATCTTTGGTTAAGTTTGTGGCTTTGATCACTATCTCGTTCATTTTATGGCCTCGAATTCTTTGGATGAGGAATAGAATTTCATGAAGAAATCTTCCAACGACTCTTTCTTGTTTGAGAAGGAAACTATCTTATATTCGCTTAAGTCTTTGATTAGTTCGTTGACGTGCTTATCATCCATTCCGAAAAACAACATATTTTCATCCATCGATTCAAAATAAGCGATTTCCGGATGGTTTTCCTTGAATTTAATGGCGTCTTTTTTGTTTGAGAAAACGATCGTATAAGATTGAGACGAGGCGTTATGCAACGAATCGGTGGACACCTCGGAAACAAGCTTTCCGTCCTTGATGATAAGGACCCTCGTGCAGCAAGCGTCCACTTCCGAGAATATATGGGATGACAAAAGAATGGTTTTGCCTTTTTTGTGTTCTTTCTTTATCAGGTCGATGAACTTTTCCTGCATCTTATGATCCAAGCCGGAAGTGGGCTCATCCAATATGAGTATTTCCGGATCGCTCATGAAAGCGGATATGATGGCCAACTTCCTTTTGTTTCCCAAAGACATCCTTTTGGTGTCGACGCTCAATTCCGATTCGCTTATTTCGAAATAGGAAATCAATTCTTTTCTTAAATCGTTATTGCAAACGCCGGAAAGAGATTGCTCCAAATCCAAAAAACCTTTTCCGTTCAATCCGGACGGCAAGGCTATTTCGCCAGGGACGTAGCCGACGTATTTCAATGTCTTGTCGTAATCCGTTCTGGCATTGATGCCTTCTATCGTTATTTCCCCTTTGTCTGGGGCGGAAAATCCGATTATGTGCCTTATGGTCGTGGATTTCCCCGCGCCGTTAGGGCCCAAAAATCCCAAACATTCGCCTTTATATAATTCGAAATCCACGTCGAAAATGCCTCTTCCCGAGCCATAATCCTTGGTCACGTGATCCACTTTGATGACAGGTGTTTTCTCGTTTTCTGGCATACGAGTTAATACTAAACGATTTTCATAAAATGAAAAACAAGGAAATGCCCGTTTTTCAAAAGGCGAATTATCTAGGTGGTTTAACGGCCCTTTTCGATAGTATATAATTCAAGCCATGAGCAGATTCATCAACCAATTCAGATACCATGCGAAGAGAACCTTCGCCATAATCTTCATTTCCTTGGCCATAGCCTTGCAGTTGGCCAATTTCATCTTGGGCGTTTTGCAAATAACCTCCGGCAATACGATAAGCTGGAGCTTTATATGGAACTTCGTCATCATGATGATTTGCTATGTGAGGATATTGCAAGGGAACATAGATAACACGACCAAGGCTTATTCTGGCGTTTTGATGTTCGTTTCCTTATCGGCCATCACATTGGTGTTTGACGTCGTGGCCTCTTTGTTCGTGTTTGGCTTTGGGACAGGCGCGGACACGACCGCCTTGATCATCGAAATCGCCATATTCGTCTTGTTGGCCGGCGAGATGACACTGGCCATTTTGACCGCCGTGTATTTCCGCAGATTATTGATGGGATATGGCAGAACCAATATCAAAACGGTGAAGATTTTGGCCGGTTTCTTCTTCGGCCTCCTTATTTTGGGCCAGGGTTTCTATATCGCCCTTTTCTTCGTCGCCGGATATATCGCCAGCGATTTATTGAGCATATTCTTGGTTTTGCTTTCGCCTTTGAGCGAATTCTTCGCCGCGATAGCGGCCTGGATCACTCTTTCCAGAATTGAATAAGAGAGACAATTGGGTTATATTAATGCCCGTGCCGACTTAGCTCAATTGGCAGAGCAACTGAATCGTAATCAGTAGGTTGGTGGTTCGATTCCGCTAGTCGGCACCATTTACGTCAAATAAGTCCCCTATGGGGGCTTTTCTTTTTGATTTCGCTCTCTTGGATAAATTCGCTCTTGCGTCAGAGAGGTACCATCAATATAATAATCAACGCGCTAAAAACGCGGCCAGCTAAGTGGGTGTTTAGCTCAGCTGGGAGAGCACCTGTTTGACGTACAGGAGGTCGTGAGTTCGATCCTCGCAGCACCCACCACTCTATTACACAAGAAAAACCGGATTCGAGTCCGGGTTTTTTTGTCTTTGTCATCTTTTTCGTATATAATCTTTTTTGCCGCGCGTGTAGTTCAATGGTAGAGCTCCAGCTTCCCAAGCTGGTCACACGGGTTCGATTCCCGCCACGCGCTCCATTTAGAAAGAAACGGTTTGATATAATGTCAAACCTTTATTTTTGCCTAAACCGAGTCAAAAATGGCTTATTTTGGGTTGTTTTCTTTATAAATTGAATATTTTAAAACGCTAATTGAATGGACTAATCTACAATAATTCCCTAAAACTTGTATTTTAAAGGCACTTTTGGGGAATTATGTATGAATAATATTGATTCTATTAAAAAAGCTTTAGGCATTAGTGGAGTTATGACGAAAGTTTATTCATGGAGATGAAAATTTAGTGAAAAAGGTGCCCAGATTGATTTATTAATCCATCGAAAAGATATGGTTATTA
>CAVIYC010000117.1:0-2873 GCA_963647095.1 Oscillospiraceae bacterium
CTACCAAGCAGACTCCCATCAATATCAAAGCCAAAGAGAAATTCTCGTTGGTCATCGTGCCGTCTTTGGCAAGGTTGATAAGCCTTCCGGCGATATAAGGGATCATCAATTTCGCCAACGTCGAAATGGCGGCCAATACGAAAGCAAAGGCCAATCCCTTATTGGAGCCTTTGAGATATTTGCTTAGCATCTTGAGTTTCTTGATCATTTCGCTCTCACCTGCATTTCGTATATCTCGCGATAAATAGAGCAACGCTCCATCAATTCATCGTGCGTTCCGTGGTCCAAAATCTTGCCTTTGTCCATCACGTAAATTTCGTCCATATCCATTAAAGAAGTGACTCTTTGGGAAACGAATATCTTGGAGACTCCCTTAAGTTTCTTGATATTGTTCCTGACTTTCTTTTCGCTCAAATAGTCGAGCGCCGACATGGAATCGTCCAAAATGAGCAAGTCCGCTTTCCTTAAGAAAGCCCTAGCCAAAAGCAATCTCTGTTTTTGCCCGCCGGAAAGGTTTCTGCCGCCTTCCTCGACTTCATGGTCCAGCTTATCGTCGTATTTGGATACGTATTCCCAAGCCAAGGCTTTCTTCAAGGCATCGATCATTTCTTCTTCGGTCGCGTTTTTGTTGGCAAGTAAAAGATTGGAACGGATGCTGCCGGCAAATAATGACGGCTTTTGGGAAACATAGCTTATCCTTTCGTGAATATAGGAAGAAGGCATCGAAGAATAATCGGTTCCTTTGAATTGCATCTTTCCGCCTTTGACGTCATACGTCTTTTCGATTAAGGCCAGCAAAGTGGATTTGCCAGAACCGGTTCCGCCGATTATACCTACACTTTCGCCTTTTTTGACGGAGAAATATATGCTTTCCAAAGCCAAGGCCGAAGTGTCGCTATAAGCAAACGAAACGTTTTCCATGCTAACGATGGTTTTTTCGTCTTCTTTGATGTCGGGAATATCTTCGTTTTCCTTATTGACCGGAATGGCCAAGAAGGAATTGATTCTCTTATTGGAAGTGGAGGCCTTGTTCACCGAGACTATCATCCTCGAGAACATGATGATGGCCCCAAGAAGCAAGGTGAGATAGGAAATAAGCGAAGCCAATTGGCCGGAAGTCAACGTTCCGTCTTTCAATTGAAGTCCGCCCAAGGCGGCTATCAAAACGATTCCGGCGTTGATGAAAAGGAAGGTGAACGGATTTATCAACGCGTTCATCAAAGATACCTTTATGCCGTGTTTCTTATATGACGAATTGGCCTTTTCGAATCTCTTGGCTTCTTTTTCCCTGGTGGAGAAGGCCCTTATCGGCCTAGCGCCGGTCAATATGTCCGAACCGATGTCGGTTATGTCGTCCAAATCGGATTGGACGGCCGCATATCTCTTCGGGGAAAGATAGATGACCAAGGCGATGATGGCGCTGGAAAGCAAAGCCGCGCCCAAAACGATATATCCGCCGATGGGGGCGACGAAGAACGCCAATATCACCGCGCCGATTACCAAGAATGGCGGGCGCAATATCAAACGCATGAACATCATTACCCCGTTTTGCATGGCGTTTACGTCGGAAGTGAAGATGGTCATGGCTTTGTTCTTGCCGAATTTTTCCAAATCGCTTTCTTTCAAATCCAAGAAACGGGAATATAGCTCTTTCCTCAAATCATAGGCGTAGTCCGCGGAAACCCTGGCCGCCAGATATTGGGCGATCATGGTGACGCCAAACGCCAAGACGGCCAAAGCCAAAAGGATGGCGCCGAACTTCAAAACGTAAGATATGTCGCCTTTTTCGATGCCGTTATCAATCATGTATCTAATCAAAAAGGGCGTGGCTAGCTGAGTGACGCACTCAACTATCTTCAAGGCCGGGGCGGCGATGACCTTCCATTTGTATTTCTTTAAAGGAGTCAACGCTTTCATTAGGCCAAATTATCCTCCAGCAATATTTCCGAATCCGGATCGCCCTGGTCTTCGCTTATCTCGAAATACAAGACGGGGTTTATTTTGTCTCCATCCTCCTCGGCGTTGACGAACAGGCATTTGTCGTCGGTCAATTCGATGTAATTGAATTCCACGTCCTCATCCACCGATTCGATTATCTTCCCATAAGCCGTCCACCAAGTGTGTCCGGGGACGAATCCGGCGAAAAGCTCCTCCGAATCGATGATGAATTGCTCGCGATCGGAAAAAATGGCGAAGCGGATTTCTCCGGTCGTCTCATCGTAGCTATCTAGATGCAATGTGTATTTTTGCGCCGGATAAAGGAAACCGTGCGCCATGAACAAGGTATCTTCGAGGGTGCTCAAATCTCCGATGGGCTTTCCTTTTTCGTACCCTTCTTCCTTCTCCATGTCCTTTATTTTCTGTTTGACGGCGATGGCGTTCAAATCCCTATGCACGT
Source organism: Oscillospiraceae bacterium (assembly GCA_963647095.1). Lineage (GTDB taxonomy): Bacteria > Bacillota_I > Bacilli_A > RFN20 > CAG-826 > UBA4951. Next base: position 2,399 of record CAVIYC010000117.1, read on the forward strand.
CTTTGAAGAAATAGGAATCCAAGTAGGATTTGGTGTTCTTGGATTGGGCGATTTTGAATATGTAGTCCGCGGTGAGATAAAAGAGCAAAGAATTCTTCTTATCGTCGTCTTTGTCGTCTTTTTCTTTTTCTTCGAGGCATAAGCCCATCCTATAGGCCAAATCCCCGACGAAAGAATATTCCACGCCCAAGGAATCGCACCATTCCGGATAATATTCCATCCATAAACGGCTATAGATGGCCATCGCCAAGTCCATATCCTTTTCCACGCCCAAACCGTAAAGATAGCAATCCGCGAATTTCATGGAGGCCAAGGAAACGTCCATGGCCATGGCCTTGGAATAAAATTCCATCGCCAATTTGTGATCTTCTTCGGTTTTGGCTTGCTCTTGCAAGATTTGGCCGATTTGAGTCAAGGCATATCCGTTGAGGCTCAATAAAGGCAAAGTGTAAATGGTCATGGCCTTATAGAGATC
>CAVIYC010000118.1:0-1892 GCA_963647095.1 Oscillospiraceae bacterium
GTGCTAAGTATCGTATACTGGGTATCCTCGTTAAGTTTTGAAGCCAAAATAAATCCTTCCTCAGAATCGATGAATGCACAATATATCGATTCTCGTTTGTCTGTTTCCTTAGTATGGCTATCTGCGCAGTCTGCTTGATGTTTGAAGTAAGCGAATTTATTTTCGAAATCTGCCCCAAATTTCATCTCTACGTCCGATGAATAGCCTCCAGAAGTATCATAGGAAAGCTTAACAGCAGTCTCGAACGTATTATAAGTCGCGTTTTCTTGCGCCGTTTGAATGGACGCGGCTTTGACTTGCGCTTCCTCTTTGCTGATTTCCTTGTCGCAAGAAGTCAAAAGCAACATGGGAATGGACGACAAAATTAGCAGTTTCCTGTTTTTCATATTTTTCTCCTCGACTATATAAATATGATAAGGGCATTATCGACGGATTTGCAAATTAGCCTAAAACCGCCTCGTAGAGTCAAACAAAAAAGGATTGCCCGCAATCTAAAGGCAATCCTTCTTCATCATTCGTTTTCGTTATCTTTTTCCTTCAATACGGTTTCCATGAAATTCTCGGTGTTGTCGTAATGGAAATACGCGGCCGTATCCATGAACATCTTTTCCATCGAATCCATGGCTAGGTCAAAATCGAATCTCTTTGAATAGCCAAGATATTTCCTGGAATTGGCTTTCTTTTCTTTCGGATGTTCAATCCAATAATCTATCTTCTTGGCCAAATCCTTGGGGTTCTTGTGTTTGAACAAGTTCATTTCTTCCAAGGCAAAATATCTTATGGCGGCTTGCTTGGAATCGCTTAGGATTGGCGTAAGTCCGCAGGCAATGGCCTCCAAGGCCGAGATGGCTTCCAAATCGATCACGGAGCTATGGACGTACAAATCCGAATAATTGATTATCTGGATCATTTCCTCGTGCGTATGGAATCCCAAATCGACGGGGTTTGGAAGCTTTTCGCACATCTTCCTGACTTTCTTTTCCAATGGACCCGTGCCACAAAGGATGAGTTGTATTTTATCCGCGTATTTGGATTTCAATATGCCATGTATCAAAGTCTTATGGTCTTTTTCCGGCCCCAATCTGGCGGAATAAAGAATGACGATCTTGTCTTTGTATTTCTCCGGCTTATCGACTTTTTGCTTATGGAAATCGCTTCTGACGCCGTTGGAGATGACGTAACCGTTGGTTCTAACGCCAACCCTTCTTTCGAAATCATCGCGCAAGAACTGGGTCGGATAATGAACCGCGTCCACTTTGGAGAAAAGCCTTCTATACAATTCCTTGTAAGTGATTTTGTTGGCGAATTCCAAATTCTCCAATCCAACATGGGAAGTAAAATTCTCGGCTTGGGAATGAAGGGAGGCCGTGCAGGGTATTCCCATGTCGTGAGCGATGTCCACGGCCATTGCGGAAGCCTCGCCGCATAGATTGAAATGAACGAGATCCGCGCCTTTTATGGCTTCGGTTAATATATCTTTGTCGGCTTTGGCCAAAGTCACGCCGTTATTGGATACATAAGCGTTGAAAGGACCGAAGTTGATATGAGGCAATATGTAATATCCTTCTTCTCCCCTTTTCTCTTCATCGGGGCAAACGATGCGGACGGTATGTCCTTTTTCCTTCATCGCCCTTATGACGTTCATGGTGGCGATGGTCGTTCCGTTGTTCTCTTTTCCAAGCACATCGCATACAAAAGTGATTACCATAACCCTTCTCCTCTTAATTAACCTTCTTATTGTAATCCACCTTATGTGGTTTTGTGTTTCCTATGCGTGGAAAACGACAAAAACAAACTTTTATCTAACTGCGTTTTTGCGAAAATAAGCCAAATTGGTGAAACCAATACAGAAAACCGAAAACGTTGGAAGAATAATTAAATAAGTCCTTTAG
>CAVIYC010000118.1:1902-2871 GCA_963647095.1 Oscillospiraceae bacterium
CGAGAATCCTTATCCAAACCTTCAAGAATGAAAGGCAAGGAATATAACGGCTTAAGTTCAAGCATCTCATCGTGAGAAAAATCGTTTTGAGATAGCAAAATCCTCCTCGAAACCGACGAAGAATATTTATCTGCGAACTTCTTAATCGAGGAATGGTTTTTGATGTCGGATGATTTAACCTCTAGAGGGATAACCTTATTTCCCTTTGATAAGAGGAAATCTATTTCGTGTGGTCTCGATGAAGCATCGTCCTGCCACGAAAAATAATAGAGATCCCTGTTTGTCGAGGCGATTATTTGGGCCACCGCATTCTCGTATAAATACCCCAAATTCGCATCCAGTTTATCGCTTAGAAGTTTGTCGTAGATATTCTGCACTTCGCCACCGCCTTCAAAAAGCATGGTAACGAATAAGCCGATATCCGATAGATAGAGTTTATAGGAATCGAAATCCTTCGTTAAATTAAGCGGGACGCGAGGATCGCTGACTTTGTAGACAGGCAAAACCGTTTTCGAATCCAATAAGTCATATAACAATTCCTCGTCCTTGCTAGTTTTTTTCTTGTGAGTGGCCTTGCTCAAGACAAATCTGTTCCGCTTGAGGGCCAATTGGCTTGGAATGCTCGCGTAGATGTTAGCCACCCTTCCGCTTGGATCGATTTTATAAAAGTCGGACTTATATAGGGAAATTATTTCCCGTTTTATCTCATCTATCTCTCGAAGAGTCTTGTTTTCTAGATAGGCCTCCACGGCCTGCGGCATCCCGCCTATCGCCATGTAAAGACGGAAATCCTTCATGAATTTCTTGTTTATGTCCTTTAAGGGCTTATTCATGAGAACGGCTTCGCGAAGCAATTCATAATCTTTGCCAGTCGCAGAACAAAATTCCTCATAGTCCATCGGGTAGACGTTTATCGTCTTTTCTTCCGAAGGAATCAAAATACCCTTGGTATTCTTCTTGATGGAGATG
>CAVIYC010000119.1:0-1431 GCA_963647095.1 Oscillospiraceae bacterium
CTTTGGGCTTGTCCGCCGGAAAGAGAGGAAACCAAGCGGTTTCTAAGATCATAAAGTTCCATTTCTTTTAAGATCTCATCGATCTTGGCTTTTTCTTTTTTATTCAAGAACGGATGTATCTTTCCGCTGACTAGGCCAGAAGAAACTATTTCCTTCACCGTCGCGGGGAAGGATTCATCGCTTGCCCCCGTCGTCTGGGCGATATAGCTGATTTTTTTCTCATTGATGGACACTTTGCCGCTTTGAGGTTTCAACAAACCGATGGCCAACTTCAAAAAGGTGGATTTCCCTCCGCCGTTTGGGCCCAAAATTCCGACGAATTCCCCGTCGTTTAATTGGAAACTGACGTTATTTAGAACTTCCAGTTTCTCAAATGAGAATGACACGTTTTCGAACTTGATCATTTGCCGGCCTCCAATATCTTTGAAAAATTGCTTTCGAATATCGAGCGATACGTTTCGCCTTCTTCGATCGATTCCATAGTAGACAACGTTTCTAATTTGCAACCCGTCTCCTCGGATATCTTTTTGACTATTTCCTTGCTTCCGGCCTCCTCGGCGAAAACTGTGTTTATTTTGTATTCTTTGACCGCGTTTATTATCTCTTCTAGCGTTTTGCTCGTCGGTTCGGTGTCCGGTTCCAAACCATTTACCGAAATTTGGGTCAAACCGTATCTATCGCACAAATAGCCAAACGCCGCATGGCTGACGCATAGGTATTTGTTGTTGAGGCTTTCGGCTATTTGCTCAGAACGCTGATCCAATGCTTCGAAATCCGACTTAGCTTGCTCGTAATTTGATAGGTAATCAACTGAATTGGCGGAATCGATGGTAATTAAGGCGTCTTTTATGTTTTCCAATTCCTTTATGGCGTTTTTGGGGTTTAGCCATATGTGCGGATCTATATTTCCATCGATACATACAGGACTAATTCCGCTAGATAAGTCATAAGTTTTGTCTTTGGCTTTGTTAGGAAGCTTATCAGACCAACTTTCTAGTCCCAAGCCATTGACAAAAAGGCAAAGCCCATCATAAATCTTCGCCACTTTCCGGGCGGATATCTCGTAGTCGTGGGCTTCAACGCCCGAAGGCGTGACTATCTCGATTGGCTTTATATCCTTAACGATTTCCTTGACCAAAGCATAGACTGGGGCCGATGAAACAAAAACAGTGTTTGGATCCGTATTTTCCGAGCAAGACGGCAAAGTCATGACCGCCAAAGCCAAGAAAGAAACATATGAAAGTTTTTTAATATAAATATTCTTCATTGATAGCATGCATATTTAAGCCGTGATATTGAAATAAAGCAAGCGTATTATATCCACGTCTTTTTTAAAAGGCGGCGAAACCAATGGCTAAGAAAGAAAAAGAAAAGAAACAATATAGCAAAGCTCAGCAGGCTTGGATTCAGATAGGGAAGTTCGTCTTATTC
>CAVIYC010000119.1:1507-2867 GCA_963647095.1 Oscillospiraceae bacterium
GTCTTATTCGAGGCGAGCGCCGGAATCATCCAATTCGGATCATTCACCTTGATGCACGAAGTAATCTGCCCCAAATGGTCTTATTGGCCGGTTTATCTGATTTCCGTCGTGTTATCGGTTATTTGGAGTTTCACTTTCAATAGGAAATATACATTCAAATCCGCGGCCAACGTCCCTATAGCAATGTTGGAGGTTTTGGCTTTCTACGCGGTCTTTATCCCTCTATCAACCTATCTTGGATCCTTGGCCATTGGCGAAAGCATGAGCGAATTCACGGTCGATGGCTGGAAATATTACGTCTGTTTGGCCGTTACGATGATAATCAACTTCGTTTTGGAATTCGTTTGGGAGAAATTCTTCGTCTTCAGGAAGAAAAAGGAAGAACCAAAAGCCGAAGAGGAAGAAAGTCAAACAACCGAAGAAAAATAAGCGAAACTTAAATAAGGCGACCGCCAAAAACGGTCGCTTTTCGCTTATTTTATAGAAATATGGCTTAGCTATCTTTTCAGCAATTCGTCATTGATGAAATCGTAGGATACTTTGTCTTTTGACCTATAGGTTGATTCAAGCCCATTGAAATATATGTATCTGTCGCTGTGCCTGATATAGAAATTAAGAGTCTCGCCCGATTCAAATGTTACGCCCAAATTATAAGCGTCGTCATTGCTGGATCTCGCCACATTTTCGGTAAAGAAAGCTTTTTCTATATCGAAATCGGTTTTGACATAAGAGCGATTTAAAACGGAATATGTTTCTTTGCTTATCTCCCAGGCGAACGACTGAGATACGCTTTCCGAGACTTTGACGCTCGATATTTGGCCAAACTCGTGGCCCGTGGATTCTTTGAAGTTATAAGTCGCAACATCAGAACAAGAAAAGAGAAAAAGGGAAGCACTTATCAAAATTAATGATCCAAAGCTTTTTACGTTCATGTTTTTTCGGTGATTATTTTGAATCATAAAAGAAAAATAGGCAATATCCTATTTGTTTAAGAAATAAAAACTGCCCGGCTTGCGCCGAGCAGATTTAAATGTTTATATAGCGGTAATCCTCAAATATGTAGACCCGTTCATGGTATAGATGAAATATTCGAGCCAAATCCAGCAATAGCCCTCGACTTGGTAGTCGTAGCGGATGTAGTGACCGGTTATCTCGTCGTCATCTACGTAATCTTCTTTTTCGACCCAGCCATCGTCGCTTCTGTCAAAATCGCTCAAAGCGAATTTGGAATCGGCCAATTTTTCGATTTCTTCAACAGAGAGGTCGGTGCCGAAATTAACGGTTACGTTATCAATGAGTTTGGTGTGGACCACCGTCGTTTCATATCCCGCGGCTTTGATCAACGCATCAAGCTTGTCGA
>CAVIYC010000120.1:0-2852 GCA_963647095.1 Oscillospiraceae bacterium
AACGAAGACAACGCCACCGACAATCCGTTTGAAATGGTCATCGGCAACGTGGCAGCCTGAACCACCGCCATCGCCTGGCTTTGGGCCGAGAAGTTGGTAAAGAAGATCATGGCCAAATGGAAGACTTCCATGACCACCGCGACGGCAAAAGAGAAGAAGACGCCCGGACGGTTGTCTTCCAGCATGAATTTCCTGATAAGCCAAGCATAAGCGCCGGCCAATAAAGTGGACACGCTGCAAGCGATTCTGGTAAAGGAAGAAACTCCCCAATAAACGCTGAAGAATCTTTCGACTCCGCCGATTGCTCCGGCAATCATTCCGGCTGGGCCGCCGAAAAGAAGACCCGCCGTCAAAACGGCCGCATCCCGGCAATTTATCTGAGCGCCGGCCATAGGTATGCCACATTCGGTGCCCAAAATCGCCAAGCCGCCAAAAATCACTCCATAAATGATTTGCTTCCAGATGTATTTTAGTTTCTTGAAATTCGTGTATTTGTCCAAGACGAAAAACAAGACGGAAACTATGACCGGCAGCAAAGCGACGAGTGTCAGCAAAAGATAAACCATACTTAAACAATGATATTTTCTAAGAAAACATCATTTTGATTTTAGCATTCATCAAAATATATGGAAACAATGGGGAGTCGTTAAGCAAAGAAAATGCGCATTATGCGGATAATTTATAAACAAAAACGGAAAATTCTCGTCAGATTCACTAATAATTCACGACTTCCGGAGAAGTGCCGTAAACCTTGTCGTAAACAATGACGATTTTCAATGTGTCGCCCTTTCCGCTGCCGCCGTCTTGCGGGTTGACGGAAATGGAGACAACCATCGGATCGGGTCTGTCATCGATTCTTTTTAACAAGAAAGCGCCTTGTCTCGGGGCGGTTTCGCCGTTGGAGAAGATTATGTAATCTTTGTAATCGTCGGATAAGGTATAAACGAAATTCCTGTTCGTGGCCTCGTTGGGAAGGATGTCCGTGACGAAAATATAAGGCATATAGCGCGCAGTCCCGTCGTAAATCTCTTTGCTCGGGTCATATTCGATGATCATTTGATGCTCGCCGGAATCGTTGGTGAAATACCTGCTGTTGTCGCTGGGCTTTATGGTCAGGCTCGATATATAGACAATGGGGACTATGCCTTGGGGCTTCGTCCCGAATATGGTGACGAAAACGACAGCCAACAAGCTTATCGCGCTTATCAATAACGCTACGCCTTTCTTCATAATGTCTCCCCCGTCTTATAGATGTATTTTATCTTCCTGATGTATAGAAGGACGTTTATGGCCAAATAGATCATTCCAAGCAAGAATATCTTCAATCCCGCCGTGGCTTGGATGGAAGATAGCCACAATATGTTGTCCTTGAAGAAATAATAAGATAGCACCGCGAATATCGCCGAAGTGATAAAAGACATGATAACCGACCTGTTTTCGCTCTTGGACAAGAACGAAGCGTCACCGAAGCTCGACCTCGGGTTGGTGAAATCCAAGCCGGCGCTATATAGCAAATGCCCGATGAATATAAATATCATCCCGATGCCGCAGAATATGGCGTTTTCCATGACCGCGGATCTGATATTGGCCAAAGCGATGGTGCTAGATAATATGCTAAGAGAGCCAATAAAGGCGGGAATGACCAATTTGCTTCCGATGGAATTTTCTTCTTTCAAAGGATAGGTTCTGGCTAGGTAGAAAGCCCCGCCTTCCCGACTATAGATTCTGGCGATCATCGAATTGGAACTTAAAGCGATGAGCAACGTGATCAGCAATAAGACGGTTTGGACGTAAGCCTGCCCTCTGGAATTCAAATCCATGGCCGAGAATATCTTGGCGATCAAGGACATAATCAAAGGCAAGGCAAAGAACGTCCCGACGTAGCCAGAAGAAAGGCTTGGATCTTTGAAGAACAGCAACGCTTCTTTCCTTAGTTGGGCCATAAGCGGAGAGGAGCGCCTCTCTTTTGCCTCTTTCTTCTTTCTGACTTTGGATTGGAGCTCTCCCGTGCCGCTTGCCAATTTGAGATATAAAGGCGAAGCCAAGGCCAAGGAAGATATAAAGCAAACAACAATCAGAGCGATGACGCCGATTAGGAAATAAAGGCCGTCAATCGCGGAACGAGACATGAAAGCGAAGCTGAAACCGGTATAATTCCCCAAATAAAGCATCGAAGCCTTATAGAAGAATCCCAGATTGTTCTTATAGAAATTGAGCCAATTTTGGATTTTGGCGAAATAGAATCCCCAGTTGGAGAAAATATCGATTTTATCCGGAATCAAGGTGATGAGCAAAATGCATAAAGCCAAGACCAAAGCGGTCAATGCCGTCTTAACCAAAGCGTTGGCCAACGTATGGGTCTTCAAAGCCTTTTTGACGTAATAAAGGGGAACGCTGATGAGCGAGGCCAACAACAACGAAGCCAAATCCACCAACGCCCATATGATAAATACGACGAAATACATATAAACCGGATAGGAACTGGCGATGAAATATCCGACCAAGAAGGGGATTTCCAAGAACAACGAACGCTTATAGGCATTCAGATAGCAAACCATCAAACGAGACAAAAACAAGGTATTCCCGTTCGTCGGAAGGGTCAATAAGACCTTGTTGTCTTCCTTGAAATACAAATCGTCCGTGACTTTGGACAATGACGCCACAAAGGAGATTATCAACAAAATCGTGACGATTATCGAAGGCACGCTCATCGGGATGATAGAGAGCAAGGAGAAAATATTGAATCTCTTGCACAAATAGAAGAAAACGAAAGAAATTCCCGCTACCACGACAAAGCCAAGCAAGCACAAAACGCCTTTGATCAAGGCTTTCTTTTTCTCACGTCTCAAATC
>CAVIYC010000121.1:0-2825 GCA_963647095.1 Oscillospiraceae bacterium
GTCTTATCGACCGTGAAATTGGCGGTGGCCATCAACGGCAAGACCCGTTCCATCATCGAAGTGGATTCTTCTTTGAGCGAAGACGAAATCAAGAAAATCGCCTTAAACGATGAGAAAGTCGCCTCTTTTATCAAAGATTCGCCGATAAAAAAGACAATCGTCGTCAAAGGCAGGATGGTCAACTTCGTCATCTAACTTGCTTCTCTAACAATATGGCCGTTTTCCCATCATTTGGTAGGAAGACGGCTATTTTTGATTGTTCGGGGAATTTTTCCCAAAGCTTTTTGGGATATAGCCCAATCAAAGGGACGTGGTTTCCGTCTTCTTTGATATACGCCTGATTGGTTTCTCTTTCGTAAAATATTTGGGTCTTTTTGAAGTCGCCTTTTTGTTTGACTTCCTCTTTGAAGTTCAAAAACAAATGGCGGTACAAATACAAGCAAGAAAAGGCCAAATAAAGGAATCCGATTATCGGCAAGGCCAAATACCAAGATATGCCCTTGATGATAACGAAAGCCAAAGAGCCTCCGATTATCCCCAACCACAAAATGATAAAGGATATCGCTAGGGCCAAGAATTTCTTAAAACCGTAAATATTCCGATAAGTCATGGCTGAATGATACCTTAACTATGGCTAAATTGATACTTAAGTATATAATCTTTGTTGCTCGGTACATGGTATAGACCATGACCGAAGCGGAGGCACACAGAATGCTATTAGCTATTGACATCGGCAACACGCTAACGAAATTTGCCGTCTTCGACGACGACAAAATAGTCTATTGCTTCAAAATCTATTCCGAGACGAACAAATCCGAGGACCTTTACCGCCACGGCTTTTTGTCGTTATTGGAAGATTCGAAATTGGAGAAGCAAATAGACAAAGTCGTTATTTGCAGCGTTGTCCCGGTCCTTACCCACATTTGGGTATCGATCGCCAAAAAGACTCTGAAGGTAAGACCATTGATCGTCGGTCCCGGCCTTAAGTGCGGGATACCTCTTAGAGTCGATGAGCCGGGTTCGGTGGGAACCGATCTCGTCTCTGACGCCTTGGGAGCCTTGGTCGAATATGGTCCAGGCTGCCTAATCTGCGACATGGGCACCGCCACCAAGTACATCTTGTTGGACAAAGACGGGGCTTTCGCCGGGGTATCGATTGCCCCGGGATTCGGGATTTCGATGAATTCCTTGGTCAAAAAGGCCGCGGCTTTGCCGGAGGTGAGCGCCATCGCCCCAAAGAAAGTGATCGGCAAAAACACCGCGGATTCCATGAATTCCGGCATCGTTTACGGAACCCTTTTCGAAATCGAGGGTTTCACCAAAGCCATCGAAAAAGAATGCGGATATCCACTAAAAAAGATTTTGACCGGCGGATACGCCCCATTTTTGTCCAAGCATTTGCCAGATTTCACCTATGACGGATTTTTGACCGTCAAAGGCATCAAAGAGATTTATAAAAGGAACAAATAAGCATGTCAGCGTTAAAGATAGTCTTCTGGGTGGTTTTGGCCGCCCTTCTGGTCTTTGTATTTTATTTCTTCAACAAAGTTAACCCCAAAAACTCCGACGAAAAATCAAAGAAGGGCATAATCGCCCAATTGACTAAGGACGCCTTGTTCTTGGCCATCATCCTAATTATGGGATTCGTCCCTCAGATGGGGTATATAACCATCGCCCCGGGCGTATCCCTCACCTTGTCTCACATCCCCGTGTTGATCGGGTGCTGCTGCTTTGGCTGGAAGAGAGGCTGGCTATATGGCTTGTTCTTCGGCGCGACCAGCTGCATCCAAGCCTTATCGAACCCCGTCGGATTTAACGGTTTCTTCGTATATCCTTGGATATCCATCCTCCCTCGTGTTATCTTTGGTCTTGTCGCCGGATTGGTCTTCGATTTGCTAAAGAAGCTGCCTAAGGTCCTAAGAGGACGCCTTGGCATCGGCTTGGCCGGATTCTTGATGACGGTCCTTCATACCGGATTGGTCTTCTTGGATCTGTTTATCTTCTACCCGACCGAAATCACCGCGATGTTCCATAGCACTTCCGTCATCGGAAACGGCTTGGTCGTGGGGTTTGCGGTCGCCATATGCATCGGAGCCTTGGGCGAGGCGATATTGGGCGGGGTGATAACCGCCATATTGGGACCGATATTAAAGAAACTTGGTGAAAGGAAAGAATAAATGCCTAATTTCAAAAAACTGACCAAACAATACCAAACGAACGCCTGCATCGCTTTGCAGCAGTTCGTGAGAATCGACAGCGTTTACGACGCTTCGACGGCAGGAAAGAACCAACCCTTCGGAGCCGGGGTCAAGAAAGCTTTGGACTATGTCGCCAAACTTGGAAACGACATGGGCTTCAAAGTCGACAAGTGCGATGGATATTGCACCGAATTGACCATCGGAGACGAAGGCCCGATCATCGGGATCTACGCCCATTCGGACGTCGTTCCCATCTCCGGAAAATGGGATTTGGCCCCATTCTCCGGGCAACTCAAAGACGGAAGGATTTGTGGACGCGGCTCCATCGACGACAAAGGCCCGCTCATCGCCTCTTTGTATGCCATTAAGGCCTTAAAAGACGCCGGACTCATCAAAGGATATAGGGTCCGCCTCGTTTCCGGCGGAGACGAAGAACGCGGATCTTCCTGCTTGGAATATTATTTCCACGCTTTGCATAAGGAACAGGCCAAGTACGGGTTTACCCCGGACGCCGACTTCCCTCTGATTTACGGGGAAAAGGCCATCAGACGCTATAACTTGTCCTTAAACGGCGAATTGGGACCCATCATCGCCATGGAAGGCGGAGTGGTGGCCAACGCCGTTTGC
>CAVIYC010000122.1:0-2806 GCA_963647095.1 Oscillospiraceae bacterium
GCATTGTCTGCAACGATATGTGCATCGTTGCACTTACAAACTGCAACGATATGTGCCTCGTTGCATAAAATCTTGCAACGACTTAGGCATCGTTGCAACTATATTCTGCACTTTTGAAATCTTTATTACGAAGTATCGATACAATCTACATAATTGCTTAATTAACCATTTTTTCGAATATCCAGAAAATCGGAACTTTCGGCAAAAAGCTATCCAAAAAGGCCAAAATAAGCGCTCCAAAAGGATGCAAAAAACGCTTTGAAGTGAATAAAATCTGACTTTTCCGCGTTTGGTGAGCCTGCTTATTTATAAAGCCTTTCGACTATTTCTTCGACTTGTCTGTATATCTCTTTTTCGTTCAAAGAAGTGAATTTTCCGTTTTCGTACAAAATCTTTCCGTCGACCATGGTCATGCAGACATCCGAACCGTGAGATGAATAAACGATCAACGAAGCCGAATCCAAATTCGGGATAAGGTGAGGGGAATTCAAATCCAAAGCGATTACGTCGGCTTTATAGCCAACTTCCAATTTTCCGATGTCGTAACGGTGCATCGCTTTGGCCGAGCCAACGGTGGCCATATCGATTATTTCCGCAGCCGACAAATTGGTGGGATCTTTGTTTATTCCGGCTTGGATCAAAGCCAATATGTGCATTTCCTCGAACATGTCCAAATTGTTGTTGGAGGCGCAGCCATCGGTGCCCAAACCGACGTTGATGCCTTTGTCCAACGCCTTTCTGATCGGGGCGAATCCCGAAGCCAGCTTCATGTTCGACGAGGGGTTTGAAATCAACGAAGTGTCGGTTTTGGCCATGATGTCCAAGTCGGTTTCCGAAGCGTGCACGCAATGGGCCAAATAGGCATTTCCGTTATCAAATACCCCATTCTCATAGAAATATTCGATGGGAGATAAGCCAGAATGCCTTTCTTTGCATTCTTTCACTTCCTTTTCGGTCTCCGAAGCGTGCATTTGGATGGTCAAATTAAGCTTTTCGTTGGCTTTCGATATGCCCTTGACGAATTCTTCGGTGGTTAGATATTCGGAATGGAAGCTCAAATCGCCGCGAACCCTGTCGTTTTTGATGGCTTCTTTCAAAACTTCCGGGAATTGGTCAACGTTCAATTCGCGTTTCATTTCATCGTCGACTTTGATGTTGCCGGATAAAGTCTCCGCCACGGATATGGTTTCTTTTAGCCTGGGCGAGTCGATGGGCAAAAACGGGGCGCACAACCCCGTGCGGCAGCAATTGGTCTTGGTGCCGGATTCCGCGACCGCCAAAGCCACGGAATAAGGGAAATCGTACATATCCGAGAATGTGGTGGTCCCGCTCTTTATCATTTCCAAGCAAGCCAATTTGGTGCCGACATATACGTCATTCGGAGTCAATTTCGCTTCCACAGGGAATATGGCGTTCTCCAGCCATTCTTGCAAAGGAAGGCCAGATCCCACGCCTCTTAATATGGTCATGGCCGCGTGACCGTGGCCATTGACCAATCCGGGCATGAGGAGTTTGTTGGAATAATCCTTTATAACGTCGTAATCTTCGTTTGGAGCCTTGTTGGAAATATAGGCGATTTTATCGTCTTTTATCCCCAAATAGCCATTTTTTATGGTCTCATAGCCCTTATTGGTTCTTATCAATATGTTCGCGTTCGTGAATAAAGTCTTCATAGGTGTCTCCAAAGCTAAGTTACATTATATAACCGAGGATGTATTAACTTAACCGCAAGTAAAAAGAAAAAACGACGTTTTGGGCGATATCTTCTATTAGGAGGATATATGAACAGAGAACCACTCAAACTCGGAAAGATAAAAAATGGCATCTTCTTAACTTTGGCCTTAACGGAAGAAGGAGACAAAACCGTTTACGTTTTAAGCGAAAGCCTAAACGATTTGAGCCTTTCCCATCCCAATAACTATTTAAAGATATTGGAAGGAATGAAAGACATATTATGCCGTCCGGACATGGTTTCTTTCGAAAACAAAACCATGCGTTTGTATAAATCGCTTTATAAGAACGATTCTCTTTATTTGCTCGAATTGACCTTGATCAAAAAGGAGAAATGGCTATATCAAAGCCTCAAATCCGTCTATTCCGTCCCTATGCCCGATAAACCTTTTAGGATGCATAAATGATGGTATAGTTAACGGCATGGAATTGCTTTATAAGCTAAAAGACGAAGAATTCGAATTCAAAGGGATCAAAGCAATCAGAAATGTCGTAAGAGGCATCGTTTTGAATAACGAAGGCAAGATCGCCTTGCATCATGTTTTTGGCTTATATGGCGAGGAATTCGGATTTAGAGATTATTACGAGACCCCAGGCGGGGGAGTGAAACGAAACGAAGATCTTGTTGCCGCCTTAAAGAGAGAATGCCTCGAAGAACTCGGCTACGAAATAGAGATATTATGCGAAATAGGAGAGGTGGACGATTATTACAACCTCTTGGAAAGAAAGAACCTCAACCATTATTTCCTTTGCAAGATAAAAGGAGAAAAGAAAGACACCGATTTCGTTTCCAAGGGCGATAGCCTAATCAAAGAAACGGTGTGGGTGAGCCTAAGCGAAGCGAAACTCCTTTACGACAGCCACAAAACCACCCCGTTATCGAGATTGGTTTGCAATCGCGAATACCCGATATTGACGAAAACGGGATCCATATTAAAAAACTTGCGAACCGATATCTAAAAGAATATGATATCAAGGCATCATATGGCGGATATGGTGAAGTGGTTAACACAACCGGCTGTGAACCGGTCATTCGTGGGTTCAAGTCCCATTATCCGCCCCATCTGGAGAGCAT
>CAVIYC010000123.1:0-2781 GCA_963647095.1 Oscillospiraceae bacterium
TGCAGCTTTCCTGAAGGAGTGATTGTTTTGCAAGATTTAGATGAAAGAGAAAAGGTCTTTAAAACAAGCAACAAGAAGCATCAAAAACTATATGACCATTATATCGAAACGTTTAAACAAGAGCCCGTTTTTGGCTTGAAGCTTAAAAAGAACGTCCTACCGGATGAAATGAAACCAATCACAACGCTTGTGTTCGAGCCGACAAAAGATATGCCATTTTGGAAGCTATGCACGATCGGCGCCAGTGACTACCTAATGCCTGAACGCGATATTGGTATGGGAAGAAAGGCAAACCAACGTAACGAATACATGATGCTAGTTGATCCAGAAGTCGAAATCGGCCAAGAGAAAACGGAATGGCTATCGCTCAACTCATTGCTCTGGGCAACTGCTGAATATTCCTTTAACGCAAAGGAAAATATAACGGTTTCCGATACAATTGACATGCAAATCAAAGGAAAATACTGCGGTACTGTGCTATTGCTTCCGGAAATCTTTAAATCGCCAAGCGTAGTGAAGTGCTTCATTTCCAAACACAAATACATAAGCATATTCCAGGTAATGCCAATTTCTAGAGAACTGCTTAGCAAAAAACTAAGAAAAGGCACCAATGGTATCTATTGGCTTATGGAACAGTTTTACACACACGACGAGGATTACAAACTTATATCGTCCAAACCGTTTGCAACATTATAAATAAAAAGGGATGAAATAGAGTGCGTTAAAGAGAAAAATATAGATTCGCTTGCTTTGTCATTTATGTTGATACTCACATCTTTATTATTTGTCGGTTGTGGCAAAAAACAGAAGAAAAGCCGCAACTTACGCCG
Source organism: Oscillospiraceae bacterium (assembly GCA_963647095.1). Lineage (GTDB taxonomy): Bacteria > Bacillota_I > Bacilli_A > RFN20 > CAG-826 > UBA4951. The sequence continues at coordinate 831 of CAVIYC010000123.1, forward strand.
ACCTAAGAAAGTTGCGATAGGAAAAACAAATTATGAATAATACAGAAAACGATAAAATAAAAAAATACGAGAGGCTCGCCGTAAGAAAGCCGAAGTACTACGTTTCTCTCGGCGATTTATATTCCGATGACGGCGATTTCAAAACCGCAACGATTTACTATCAAAAAGCCGTCGACAACGGCGTTTTGGCATATACCGTTCTTGGCGACACTTGGGGCTACCGCTCTCAATACAAAAAAGCGTTCGACGCTTATACGGAGGGTGCAAACAAAGGCGAAGCGGAGTGTTTTGCCCGTCTCGGATTTTGCTATGAAACTGGTTATGTAAAAATCGATATTCAAAAAGCAATCGAGTGTTACGCCAAAGCCTCCGATTTGGGTGTGGGGGCAGCGGCAAGATCTCTCGGCGATTTGTATTATTTCAATACGCCGATTGAGGATTCCGAGATCGAAAACGTCAAAAACGCGCTGAAATACTACGAGCGTGCTTTTTATCTCGGTGACGTTCAAATCGCAAAAAAGATAGGGTCTATCTACTTAAACAATGAAGAACTGAAAGACGTTTCCAAAGCCATAGAGTGGTACGAAAAGGGATTGAGCCTTGACGATCACTCTCTCAATTTTGATTTGGCGTATGTGTATCTGAACGACAGGTTTGTTCCGCACGACTATGGAAAAGGCTTTAAATATCTTGCGGATGGTGTGAAACACAATGATCCGGAAAGCCTTTATTTGCAAGCCAGAATATACGAGGACGGTTTATACGGAATAGAACCCGATGAGAAGAAGCATCTTCATTTTCTAAAAAAGGCGGCGAACCTTTGTCAAAACGACGCTCTGCTCGATTTAGGGTATTACTATTACAAAAAAGGCAAATACGATGACGCGCTCGATTGTTTTGCGCGGTGCGAGTTAGATGTTGTCGGTCTTTATTGGTGTATGGCGACGATTTACGAAACCGAAAAAGCTGATTATAAAAACGCGCTGTTTTATTATCAGATGGCGATGGAAATGGATTTTCCCGACGCAATCGAAAGAATGGCGGAAGCGTATCTCGGCGATGAATTAGGACTCGAAAAGGACGAGAAAACCGCTTTGAAACTTTTCAAACGCGCTGCCAAACTCGGCAATGCCGCTGCGCAGTATAATCTCGGTATGGCGTATGCTTGTGGGTATTACGGCGTGACCACCGACAGGGAAACGGCGCTTCATTGGCTGAAAAAGAGTGCGAAAGGCGAAAATCCGTCGGCGTGCCTGCAAATGGGGCTTTATTACTATTACACCGTCAAAACCGAAGCGGCATATAAGAAAGCCTTTGAGTTATTTACGGATGCATACAATCTCGGCGAGAACGAGGCGATTATCAATATCGGACTTTGCTATCTTCAAGGCAACGGCGTGAAAGAAGACAAAAAAGAAGCGGTAAAATGCTTTAGGACAGCTGCCGAAAAGTGTAATTCGGGCGTTGCATATCACGATCTCGGTATATGTTACGAGAACGGACTCGGCGTGAGAAAAGATTATAAGAAAGCAATTGAAATGTACGGCAAAGCAGTCGAGAACGGCGAAAAAGCAGGACTCGAAGCGATTCAGCGAGTCTACTCAAAAATGAAGGCTAATCAGGCTTAGTTATTTTGAATTACGGTGGTATGCAACATAACAAAGATGAGCGTTTATCGCAAAATTGCATGGAAATCACGACTTAAAAAGATGGCTTTTTGAATCTTCTATTTATTTAAGCAGTCTAGAACGCTTAGGATCAAAGACTATTATCTACTCGTGAGATTGGACCGTGGACAGCGTAGTGTCTAGGGCCATGTTAAAAGGCTAACGCACATTCGGTAATGGAAACAGTTATAGACCTCCTACTTATGTCGAGGTTTTTGCTATTTATTATGAAGGATATCCTCTTTCCTCCATATTTTCCTATATGCTAGTTCATTATGGATTTC
>CAVIYC010000124.1:0-2703 GCA_963647095.1 Oscillospiraceae bacterium
GTTTCCCACCGCTTTGGACTTCGTAATTTTCCTTTATAAACTCCAATTGGGGGGTATGGGTTTCCCCGCTGCCTTTGGAAATGGAGATGCTGGTATAGCCATAATCGCCATAAGGGGTATTTCTGACTTCGATCAATATCTTCCCAGTCGGATCTTCGTATTTGCTTTCGGAACTATCGGGAACCAGATACCAACCGGCTTGGTACAAAGCGTTCTTATAGGCTTCGTTGACCTTATAACGGGTGACGGCGTCCACTTGAACGTCGCATTTTTCGTCGTAAACGGAGATCTTGACGCCTTTTTTGACCTTTAGGTTAGCGTAATCCCTAGCCAATTCCTCGATTTGTTCTTTGCTCATGATATCGGAAAATTGGGATGTAAACAAAGCTAGGTAATAGGCGTAATAATCGTCGTAATCCTTTTGGGTCACTTCTACGTATTTAAGGTCATGGCTTATTCCCAAAGACGATAAATCCAAGGAAGGGATATCCACGCCTTCGACGGATATGGATTTCTTTAGGGAAGAAAGGATGTCTTCTTTCGGCCAAGAGGAGGAAAACGAACTAGTGGGCGTAGATTCCTTCAGGTACATGATGAATCCGGTGTTGTTCATTTCATCGTCCGTTAAAATGTAGGCCTGCACGCTTAGTTTTTCTTCCCAAGAGAAAAGCTCGCTGGTGACGTTTGCGACATAGGATTCATAGTCATAGGAAGAAGACAAATCGACGGAATAAAGATAATAGGTGTCGTGCTTTTTGTACGTTAGGTAATTTCCCCCGTTTGCGATGGGGAATGTAGGAATGGTTATTCCGCTATTCGTCTCCAAAGCGGACAAAAATTCGGAAGGCCAAGAAGAATAGGCGGTTACCTTGGGGGTGTAATAAACGTAGATGTTGTTCCCTTGGTAATAACGGATGGCGATTTCTATTTGGCTGCCGTCGTTAAAATATTTGATCAAGCTCTTGGCGTTGTTTCTATAAGTTAGGACCTTGCTATAGATGTATCCGTCTTCTTCCAACAAAGAAACGTATTCGTCGGTCAGATCTTCCGCCAAGAAATCATATATCACCAAAGTGTCCTCGTTGGTGTTATATAGCGAATAATCCTTGCCCAAGGCGATATAGGGTATGTCCCTAGTCGTCACGTATTCTATGGCTTCCGAATCCGAAGCGTTCCAAGTTGTTTCTTTTCTTTTCTCGATAGAGAAATCGTTATGGCAGATTATCACGTTATAAAGGGCGGTTTCTTCGTTTAAGGTGACTTCGTCGTGGTAATACATCAATTCGAAGCCGTTTTCATCGCCTTTTTTGGTGAATTCGTAATAAGACAAACCTTGGTAGGATTGATATTCGTTGCCCTTTTGGTCCTTTATGGCTGTCCAGCCATTTTCCTTAAGCGAAGAATTGTAGGCCTTCAAGGTGAAAGAATCCGATTTGTTCAAAATGACGAGATATTTGGATCCGTCGTTGTCGAGTTCCCTAAATTCGACGTCTCCTTCCAAAGACGAAGGATAAGGGAGGATGGCGCCGCAATAAGTTAGCAACAAAGACTTTTGCTCGTCACTCCATTGTTTTATAACGGGTACGACGCTGGAAGACGAAGACGAACCGCTATCGGAACTCCCGCTAGAGCTAGAAGGGGCGTCCGAAGAAGGAACGGAAGATGAATCGACATCGACGCCGCATCCGGTCAAAAGGATGCTCAATGAGGCGATGGAAGCCAACAAAAGTTTTTTCTTGTTCATGTCTTTCTCCTTAAAAAGAGCTATGTAATCTTCTCATTTTTATTTAGCAAAGGGAATGCTACAAAAATAGAAATCCACCCCCACCGTGAAATAAAGGGTGAGGGTGGAAAGATAATCTATTTCTCGATTATTTAGTCAAAGCGAAGCTGACTCCGAGAGAAGAGGCATAGAAGCTCAAGGTCTGCAAATCGTCAGACAGGGTGGCGTAAGCAGGCATATCGTCAAACCAGTCACTCTCGGTGTCTTCGAGATATCCGTCGAAGGAGAAGGCAATGGTATAACCACTGTTGTCGCCTTTGTTCTTGCGGACGGTATATTCGCAAGACAAGATGTAACCATCATCATCATCGCTATCCGGTTCGGAGATCCTGCCGTAAACCGTTCCGTCGGTGTAGAACGTCAAGTAATCGACGGTGTAAGTCGTATCATCTTCATCTTCTGAGACAGAATCGCCAGACCAAGATTTCGGCATCATAAGATCCATCGATCCGTATTCCAAGAGTTTGTAGGTGTTGCCATCATAGGTGCCGTAGACATTGTAGTCGGCGCCCAAGTAGAGTTCTCCGATGTAGCAGTTGTTGTCTTCAACTTCAATCTCGTAATAGTCATAGCCATCGACTTTCTTAATGCTATAAGCCAGGTCAGAGGCGCTATCCCCCCAGTCACGGTCAATGATATTGACGGTTCCCGCCATTTCGTCATCGTCGCTTGGGCTGAAGACGAATGAATAAACTTGGCTTCCATAGGTTCCGTTCGCCAGCATGGTGAAGCCTTTGGCGTCCAAAACATTTCTGAAGTCGTCTTCTTCGACTTTGACGGTGTAGGTTTGGACCATATCCTTATCAGCGGTAGAAGTAAGCTTCAAAGTGTAGGTTCCAGCCTCACAGAAAGCCACTTCGATAGCGGACTGCTCATCGTCTTCGTTCCAGCCGATGCTGCTTTCGGTATCGATGTAATAG
>CAVIYC010000125.1:0-1285 GCA_963647095.1 Oscillospiraceae bacterium
GTCCGAATCGCCCATGCAGTCCTTGTTTCTCAATATGGCGCATTTGATTTGGAATAAATCCGATGTTTTCGAATTCCTGCCCAAGTCTTCGTTTAGTTTGGCGGTTACCCCGTAAATCACTTCCAAGGCGAATAGCAAAGCCCTGGAAAGGTCGTTGAAGGTGAAGTTGGCGATGGCCGCCTCATAAGGGGCCAAATTCAAAACCTTTTGGTTTCCCACCGCATAGCGGGAGACATAGTCGATGAATTTCTTTTCCAAATCGATCTTCGGCTGCTCTTTCTTTTTGCGTCCGTTTTGCCTTTCGAAGAGTTTGAAGCAGAAAGTCATGCCGTTGGCTGCGCCGTTGTTTCTCAATCCTTCCGCCAATTCGGATTCGGAAGAGAGCATCTTCCTGGCGTTTCTGACCCTGAAGGTCTTGTCTATCAAATACGATTCGAAATGGATTATGCCGGTCGTTGGGTCCGCGGCCACCAAACGGAGGAAATAATCCAAGGTTTTCTTGGAGTTTTCTTTTTTGATTTGCATCGAATAGAGGAAATAAGGGACGTCGTTCGTGCCGTTCAATATCGAATTGATCCATTCGGTGAGGCGGGTTCTTTCGACATAGGGGAAAGCCTTATAGAAATTGGTCAATGACTGGATCCTTTTCTTCGAGGCGTTTTTCAAGCTGAAGGAAGTGACTTCCTGCCTCGGGGCGTTGACGATGATGATTCTGGCTTTTTTGCTGCCGTCGTTCATCCTGGTCTCAAACTTCTTTTGGCCGTTTTTTATGCATAGGATTATCGATATGACGGCGATGAGGGTAAGGAAAAGCAAAGCGAGTCCGGCAAAGACCAGATAATCGCCGGTCGTCAGATTGTCGGTCCATCCGCTGGATGCGTTTGATAATATCGGCATAGTCAAAAACTTTCCCATAACGCGAGTATTTTATCACATTGCGTGGGCGTGTCCACCTGCGAGAAGTCCTAGTTGAGCAACGGGACGACAAGTTGTATCATTTACGGGCTGGAGAAGTACCCAAGCGGCCGAAGGGGGCGGTTTCGAAAACCGTTAGTAGGTGCAAGCCTAGCCGGGGTTCGAATCCCCGCTTCTCCGCCATTGAAATAAAAATTGGTTTGCCGCAAAAAATGGCAAACCTTTTTCTTTTGGCAAATATGGCGTTGTGCTCTTTTTGTTAAATGTACAATGCTTAGATTGGTTGGGTATGGTCGCTCTTTCTTACTCTTGTTTAGGATCGAAAATTCAATGGTGCCTGTTTATTCCGCTCAAGGAGCCGCAAACCGCA
>CAVIYC010000125.1:1295-2668 GCA_963647095.1 Oscillospiraceae bacterium
ATAATTAGGTAATCGCTGAGAATAATGAACATAAAAGATGGCACTAGATCTCTACCGTTATCATATCCGCAATCGTCTGGGTTGTGTGCGTAAAATCGGTGTTAAAACGTGCGGCATCCACTACAAGATATTACGGAAAACTGCAACAATTTACATTTTTCAGTAATAAAAAGCTAATTAGAAACAACGCCTTAGAATCCATTTCGTAAAATTCATATTTAGGCTATTTTTCGGTATATTATATCGCATAAAATTGATGTAGGCTTCTTTTGCGTATATAATCTCATTACGAGAAATTGCAACAATTTGCATTTTTCCGAAGTAAGGAGTGTGCGACTATGGAACAAATCAGACGAGACCTGTATCTCAATCGACTGATAGAGCGAAGAGAAAACGGAATGATCAAGGTCGTTACGGGCATTCGCAGATGCGGAAAGTCGTATCTTCTGTTTAAGCTTTATTATCAATACCTGATTGAATCAGGCATAGAACCGTCCAGAATCATAAGCATTCCGCTGGATGACGACGATTTTAAAGAGCTTCACGACAGCAAAAAATTGACTATCTACATCAAGGAACGCATTACGGATGATGGCATGTGGTATGTGTTTTTGGACGAGATTCAGCTATGCAAAAACTTTGAAGCGGTACTCAACGGACTGAACAGACGAGACAATGTGGACATTTACGTGACTGGAAGCAATTCCAAATTCCTTTCTTCGGATATCCTCACGGAATTTCGCGGGCGCGGGGATGAGGTGCGCGTATATCCGCTTTCCTTTTCCGAGTATGTCTCTGCCTATTCAGGCGATAAGTATGACGCGTGGGTCGATTATTGCACCTATGGAGGCCTGCCGCAGATTCTCGCCAGGAAAACGGATGAGTTGAAATCCGGATATTTGACCACCCTTTGCCGGGAATTGTACCTGAAGGATATTGAAAATCGCCACAATTTGCGGGGTGACAATGTCATGTCTTCGCTGCTCAATATTCTGGCGTCTGCGGTAGGGTCGCTGACGAACCCAACGAAGCTTGCGAATACCTTTAGCAGCAACGGTATGCCCGTCAGCGATAAGACGATTGGAGCCTATATCGGCTATCTAGAGGATGCTTTTTTTATCAGCAAAGCAGAGCGATACGATATTAAAGGCAAGCGATACATCGCTTCGCCGTATAAATACTATTTTACGGATGTGGGGCTTCGCAACGCCCAGCTTAATTTCCGTCAGCAAGAAGAAAATCACATCATGGAAAATGTCATTTACAACGAACTGCTTGTGAGAGGATTCAATGTAGATGTAGGCGTTGTGGAGCACGCGGAAAGAAACGAAGAAGGGAAAGTTGCCCGCAAGAGATTGGAGGTGGATTTCGTC
>CAVIYC010000126.1:0-2643 GCA_963647095.1 Oscillospiraceae bacterium
TTTCATAATTCAATTTCAGCGTAGGCCAGCCTCTGGTGTCGACGCCACACGATCCCAAAAGCAACGCGAGCGATGGTATTAACATTATTTTTGTGAATTTTCTTTTCATAGTGGATTTCCTAGGTTTTGCTATCTTGAGCAGTTCATATACATTTTTTGGACTCAAATTCAATTTGCGCCACTTATGAATTGGTACAAATTTGTTTGCCATGCCAAATAATGAAATCAATTTAACTACTTATATGTATTGACGATTATATCGCCTATTGATACGCGCCCTTTATTTCTATCCGTCAATCCATACATATAATCGAAATGGGCGTATAATCTAAAAACTTTGGTTTTTTGAGGAAAAACAACCGGAAGTTTTGTCTGATTGTTTCTATCGTATGAAATATCCATATTTAGCAAATCCAATTCCCCGTCCCAATCATCAGACGTCAAATTTTTATATTGGAATTTGAGTTCTGCCTTATTTGGCGCATCATATCTTTCGTCCAAAATCCAATATGAGATATCGATTTCTATTTTCGTTACTGGATTAGCGAATTGATATTCCATGAACGCCGTCCCGAAACCCGCTCTCCTCGGTGAAATAGTTAAATATTCGTTGTGAATAAAACCACATCTAAGTCTGCTGGTGCCAAAAGTAAGGCCATCAGCGGTAGTTATATTCTCGCTATCAGTATCATAAGAATCGGCGAACCCGTATTCATTGCGTCTGATTGTGTGCGTTTGTTCATAATGGTTTTCATCCAATGAAAAGGTTGTGGTAGTGCCTGTCCACCAAAGAATGCAAATTGATGACTCTGCCGTTGTCTCGCCCCATCCATAATTAACTATGCAGTATCCGCTCCACCATCTCTTGTCATATCCGTAAGCTACGACTGCGTGATTGCATTTATCATTTGGATCTGGCGTTTCTAAATGTGGATAGTTGCCGAATATAATCGCGGGCCTATTGTTTTTAATCGAAGTTTTTAGCCCGAAGGCCAATAAATGAGAATAGGCTTGTCCACTAACATTATAATCTGCGCAATATTTGTTCATTGCCTTTGTTACCTCAAAAGCCGTCGATTCTTTTTCTCCGTCGTTATATGACACTAATTTGTCTTTTAAATTTGTTTCCGGTGAGTAGTTTCGGGTGGATATCAAATCGCCATCATTGTCTTTGAATTGTTCGGCTACAATTCCTTCCGAAACCGTCTTGTCATAATAATTGAGGACGATCGATGCGGCAACGAATCCGCACGAGCTATCATGGTTTTCTGGATGGGGCGAATCGCGAACTATCTCATAATTGTCTATATATACGGCCTTTTCGGTTCTGATCAAAGGCTTCGCTACCGGCGATGCCGGATTTTCCTCTCGATAAGTCTGATAAGCCTGATCGGAAGTCGCTTCTCTAAATGACGCAAGCTTCTCGTCGAAATCGCTTTGGAGCCGCAAAGCCTCGTTTTCGGTTATCAGTTCCCCGGTCACGCAATGAACGTAAGCCCTTGCCATGCCGTAATAATAATTCCATGGCCCAAAATAGTAATAAGAGCGAGGCTCCGTGAAATCGTAAGGGGATTCGACCGTTGGCGTCGATTCGATGTATAACCCGGAAATCGGGTCGACAACCATAAAGCCCGTTTCCTCGCCGGTCTCGATCAAAAACATGTTGCCCGATAGATCGTTGACCGCGTTTTGATTCAGATTCGGATTGCCGTAGCCTTCGTCTATTGCATGGTTTATGCATATTTCCGAGATGTGAGGCTGGATAATGCGCTCATATGTCTGATCGGCTACGGCCCCATTTATCGAAGATGCGGCCAAGAACGCCGTCGCCAAATTCAATATCATAGATTTCTCCTTTCATATTTTTTGCGGAAAACATTCAATGACGCCTGCGCTTTGGGCTTTTCGAAAACAACAAAAACACAGCTCAAAGCTCATGAATGGTTTTAAAAGGGGGATTATTTTCCATGCTCCCACTCCTTTTATGGGCGAAAGCTCGCTTCTTGACTTAATTGTAGCATAGTTTATATGGCATACAAATCGTCAACGATTCATTCGGATTTTCATTGAAATTTGGGATAATTCGAATACCGGAAAACACAAAAGCGTCTCCTATCGCTTATCGTTATATGGCGAAAACATTGGTCGATGGCGTCTAATCAGCCAATCGAGCTTGCGGCAACGAAAAAAGCCCTTACGGACTTAAGCTTGATCAATTTGGTGCCCAAGACCGGACTCGAACCGGTACGGATTACGCATCCGGAGGATTTTAAGTCCTCTGCGTCTACCATTCCACCACTCGGGCGATTGGTCTCCCGTGACAGGCTCGAACTGTCGACCCCTTGATTAAAAGTCAAGTGCTCTACCACTGAGCTAACGGGAGGAAGGCTGGCTGGGGTGACTGGGATCGGACCAGTGCATGACAGAGTCAAAGTCTGTTGCCTTACCTCTTGGCTACACCCCAATAAAATAAATGGTGGGTGAAGATGGATTTGAACCACCGAACCCTGAGGAGCTGATTTACAGTCAGCCGCGTTTGGCCACTTCGCTATTCACCCACTGATTTAAGGTCACCGCACGTTAAGGCTATTGGTGGATGCTACAGGGTTCGAACCTGTGACCCCCGCCTTGTAAGGGCGATGC
>CAVIYC010000127.1:0-2535 GCA_963647095.1 Oscillospiraceae bacterium
CCCTCTCGGTGAGGTCTTTCATGATTTCGTAAAGTTCGTCCTTGAGCAAGGATTTGGTGGTGTATTCTTCGGGGGATTGAGCAGATTTGTCTTCGATGAAATCTCCCAAATGCGAATCGTCTTCTTCGCCAATCGGGGTTTCTAGGGAGACCGGTTCCAAAGCGATGCGCTGGATTTCTCTGATGCGTTCCGGAGACAAGGCGCCCTCCATCTTTTCGGAAATCTCTTCGGCGGTGGGATCTCTGCCCAATTCCTGGACCAAGGTTCTTTGGACTCTGGTCATCTTGTTGATGGTTTCGACCATATGAACCGGGATGCGGATGGTTCTGGCTTGGTCGGCGATGGCGCGGGTTATGGCCTGCCTAATCCACCAGGTGGCGTAAGTGGAGAATTTGAATCCTTTGGTGTAATCGAACTTTTCCACCGCTTTGATCAAGCCCATGTTGCCTTCTTGGATCAAATCCAGGAAATGCATTCCGCGGCCAACGTAATGCTTGGCGATGGAAATGACCAAACGGAGGTTGGCGGTGATCAGTTCTTTCTTGGCTTCTTCGTCGCCTTCGGCGATGCGCTTGGCCAATTCGGTTTCTTGCTGGGCGGTGAGCAAATCGACTTTGCCGATTTCCCTAAGGTACATCTTCACGGAGTCGTTGACTTTGACTTCGCCCGGCTGGATTTTGGAGAAATCGTCGATTTCGGCTATCTCTTCGCTTTCTTTGTCGTCCAAATCGATGTCATCGTCCAAATCGTCTTCTTCGCTCATGGCTTCTTCGGAGAATTCGACGTTGTCCAAATCGGGCTCGTCTTCCTCGGAATTGACCTTGATGTTGTTCTCGGCGAAGAAATTGATCAATTGCTCGACGTCTTCGTCGGACATATCGAACTTGGAGGTGGCTTCGAGCAATTCGTCTTGGTCGATGGAGCCGTTGGCTTTGCCCTTCTTTAGGAAGTCTTTCTTCAATTTCTCGAAGAGCTCGAGCTCTTCGCTGTCGTCCTCAGGCTCAAAAGAGACGGTCAAATCGTCGTTTTTCTCGACTTTGTCTTCCTTTTTCGCTTTGGTTGTTTTCTTTTTCTTCGCCGTTTCCTTAACTGCTTCTTCCTTTTTGGTTACGACGGTCTTTTCTTTCTTTTCTTTCGCTTTAGCCATGTTATGCCCCTTTCTTTTGGTCGTCTTTGACCAATTCCTTTCGCCTCTCTTTCAGCTTTTCGTTCAAGAGTGCGGCTTGTTCGTCTTTGCTTTTTCCAATCAATTTCTCTTGGAATTTCATCCTTTCGTATTTCTTGTCTTTTTCTTTCTTTATCGTCCTGGCGCAGGATTCGATCTCCTCGTAGCTAAACGGGGGATAGTTGGTTTCCTCGGACAATATGGTGGCCAGCGAGCGAAGGGATTCGTTGTTTTCCATTTCGCTGGCTTCGATGTCGCTTAGCAGCAAGGATATCTCGATGTTGGCGTGCCTTTCGTTTTCGTATTCGATGATGAAATTGGCGATTATTTGATAGGTTTCGTTATAGAAGCTATCGATGCTTTTCTCGAAGAATTCCACCGCTTCCCTATGGTGGAGCATATAGCAGAGCATCAGCCTTTCGGCGCTTTCCAGCTTGTCTCGCTTTTCGGCTTTGACCCGTTTGTATGGCCTATCCAATCTGATGATGGTTTCTTCTTTTTCGTTAGCGGGCTCTTTGCTTATCTCGTTGCGGATGACGTCCGCTTCGAAGCCGGTGATTTTGGAAAGCTTCACTATGTAATTTTCCCTTTCCAGCCCGGCGGGAACGTTGGTCAGATACGGAATGAAGTACCTAAGGACCTTTTTCCTGTCTTCCAAAGTGGATATCGGTTTGACGTTGAGATAATAATTCATCTGGAAGTCGAACGGGTCGACCAGATGATTCATCATCTCTTTGAGTTTCTCTGGGCCTTCTTCTTGCAAGATGTCGTCCGGGTCCCTCTTGTCGTTGGGGTTATTTACGACCCTAAATGGTATGTTGGCTTTGGAAAGCTTCGATGCCATCTTCATCATTCCGATTTGGCCGGGATCGTCGCCGTCAAGGCAGAGCCTTACTTCGGCGCGCAGCCTCCTAAGCATTTCGATGTGTTTGTCGCTTAAATTGGTGCCCATTACCGCCACCGCGGATTCTATGCCGGCCTTATGCAAGGCGATGACGTCCATAAAGCCTTCCAAGACATAAATGTATCCGTCGTGCCTAGCGGTGTTTTTGGCGTTGTGGTAGTTGTATAAGACTTCGCTCTTATGGAAGATTTTGGTCTCGGGGGAATTTATGTATTTGCTGCTATCGTCGTTTTTTATCCTTCTGGCGGAGAAACCGACCACCTGCCCGTCGTGATCCAATAGCGGGAAGATGAGCCTTCCGGCGTTGGAATCGGAAGTGCCTTTCGCTTTGGCGAAGGCTATGCCGATGTCTTCGATGCTTTTCAAAGAATGGCCCTTGGCTTGCAGGAACTGGACGGTCTTTTCGCCATCTAGCAACGAATAGCCGATTTTGAAGGTTTCGGCGATGTCATCGTCGATATTGCGG
>CAVIYC010000128.1:0-2450 GCA_963647095.1 Oscillospiraceae bacterium
ATTCATTCCCGGAGGTGTCCTTAAAGGAGATATTCTTTATATAACTGATATAGTTCCTCCCAAGGTTGTTATATCCAAAGTAAATATCCGCAGTCGCAAGCGCCGTTTTAGATAACGTGTTGGAATACGTCTTCCACGTGCCATCATCAGTAGAATCGGTTTGCTTTAGAGTTTCGTACCCATTACGGTTCGTGACGCCGACTTTTTTGCCACAATAATCAAAAGACACAGTCATAGACTCCACATTGGCAGTCGGCTTGATCTGGAAATAGGCCTCGTTATAGCCGTTTGACTTAGCATTCTCCGCATTGTATTCGCAGTTGTAAGAGGCGAAGCCGAGGATCACGCTGCCATCGCTTTGTTTGGCCATGCCCGCATTGACGAGCGTGTAGTCCATCATTTCGGTCGCCTCAAAGTCGCCGTCCATGATGTAATTGACCCCATTGGCGTCGGTCAGCTCAATGTCATCGATGAGCCAGCTGCCATAAGAGGTGAGAGACATCGATGGACGATCGAGGAGCATCCTGTCGAACGAATAAGAATATCGTGACCACCCATTGACGGTCTCGGTCACAGACATATTTGCGTAATAGGCTCGACTGGTGTCATCGGAGGTCGCGTAATTGTCGAAACGGACGCTGAACCTCGTCTCCGAGGCGCCAGCAGCGAGGTTCTTGGCCCAGAAAGAGAAGGTATAACCGCCGATGGCAGAATAGCCAAAGCGAATGCCTAGTGTATTATTATCTTCAAGTTTCAGCGAGTTGAACCCAGTATGGGCGTCAGAAGATAAATCTGAAGGAGCGATAAGGGCCGTTCCCTCATCGTTCGTCGTCATCTTGTCAGTTCCTTCATATTTGCGATCGTTATCGAGTGTTCTATTGAGTAAGAAGTAGCGGAACGAGGGTTGTTTGATACTCATTGAGATCTTCTTTTTAACGGTGTAGTTCTGAGAAGTGACGGAGACGTCGGGGTTGGACTCAATAGGAGTTCCCACCCCTGCTGCTAGGCCTAGGCCCAATAGAGCAAATGAAGCTAAAAGTTTGTTCATAAAACCTCCATAAGTTTTATTCAATATTGTTGGAAGCGCTTACACTTTTCTTATTTATTTTGCCGCCCTTCTATTTAAAATTCCCATTACAAACCCTCGGCAAAAAGCAAAATCAAACCGCAAAACAAGGCAAGGGGATGGTACGAAAAAGAAGCCACCGCTTGAGCGTTCGGATCCATCTGCGTCATCTCCTTGTTGCCGGTGCGTAAGTCTCTTCCCTTTATGTCTACTTTTACCAGTACAGCCGCGTGAAAATGTCCGCTTTAGGAAACGGAAAAGACGCGAAAGCCTTGGAATCCTCCGCCTTTGGAAGCGGAAAAGAGGAAGAACGAATTTCAGTGTCCACTTTTCTTAGCCACCACAATGTTTCGCTATCAATGTTGGAAAATGTCCTAATTTTGTCTTTATCGATGTTGGAAAATGTCTCGATGGGATGTTTCGTATATATGCTGAGAAAAATAGAAAAAGACTTAAACTCATGGCTTGATGGCAATACCGCCTTGTTTACCACATGGAAGAAGGAGACATCTACATCGCGCATTGCCAAGGGCACTACGGGGACAAATAGCTTAGAAAATTAGCCAGCCTCTTGATGAAAGTTCTCTCATCTAATCCGGACAAATAATGTTCCCTTTTGAGCCCTAAAAAAATCACATCTGCCTGGCTTGAAATGAATCTGACATCGCAAAAACATTTCCCTTCGCAATGTCTACAGTTCTTACTTTCCCTGCCCACTCATACACATCCTGAAAAATATAAGCGTAAATATCCTGCAAATGCTTAAAATCAAATTTACCATTCACCGGTGTGTCCATTAGCTCCAGCAATCTAAGCATGGTCAGTTTTCTTTCCAAAGCGCGAAGTTTATCAAAATCCCTAATACCAAGCTTATTTATTAGGATGTCTGTACCCGGATAACAGTATTTTGGATCAGACACGTTATACCTTGCTTAGTATTGTTTTTCTCGCCTCATCAACGCTCATATTGCCGCGTTTAATCTCCTGAAGCATGGTTAGATCCTCATTACTCAACTCCAGCCCCTCCAGCTTTAGGGTTGCAGCCACTTCTTTTATTTTCTCTTCGCCTGTATATGACGTCTTAGCCAGTTTAACGGAAAAAGGAATCCCTTCCTGGATAATCAACTGATTCAGCGCCATATTGATATACGTAGACATGTTAAGGCCGAGCTTATCTAAAATGTTTGTCGGATTTTCCTTTACGCTCTCTGGTGTTCTTGCTTGAACAATTTCCATAGTTTCCATAAAGCCACCTCGCTTTTTTATATGTTTTTATATGACACCATCTATACATTGTCGATTGCCTCAACTGGCTAGGATAGCGTTCCACCAATGTAGGCGTCGTAAAAAGGAAGCCCGCAATAAGTGGAAACGCCGATGTTAA
>CAVIYC010000129.1:0-2407 GCA_963647095.1 Oscillospiraceae bacterium
GGCTTCCTAAAAGAAGAGACCCCCCCCCCGAAATTAACTACGTTGAGTTTCTTCTTGTTGATTTTCATTAAACGTATTGTATCACGCAAATACGAAATGATGGAGATTTTAATAACGATAATCCATATGTTAAGAATCATAAAGCCACACAAAGTGTGTCCACCAAGTCATTTGTTGCCAAACGAGCGAACGGATAACAAAAAAGAGGTCGTGGAACGACCCCTTCCTTTGTGATTAAAGCGGCAGATCTTTCTTTTTGAATCTCGCCATGCCGATGGAATAGGTGATGATGGCGATAACGAGCAAGAACACCAACTTGATGAAGAATAGTTTGTAATCCCCATTCATGACCGACATCGCGTCGAATAAGGAATCGATGGTCATGTAATTGAAGACGTTCATGGAGCTTATCCTCACCGTGGCCGGGATGGCGTTGGTGGCGAACAATCCCAAGATTGAGCAGATGAAGAAGAAGATGGTAAGTCCTCCTCCGACTCCGATCGATTCGGAAGTCTTGTTGAAGTGGGACGAAGCTAAGAAGTTGATGCCGGATATGGCAAGGGCGACCATGAAGTTCCCCAAGGAATACAAGCATATGTCGCTTACCGGCAAGGATTCGACAAGATCCGCCGAACCGGCCCAAATGCCGATTTCCCTGGTCAATAAGCTCGCGGCAAGGAGAGACAAGGCCATCACCACTTCGGAGAACAAGAGATAGCAGGCCTGGGTGAAGATGAACGAATCCCTGGTTGTCGGGGTGGACAAGGTGAAGGCCAACGATCCGGTCTCCACTTTCTCGGCCACCAAGCTCTTGGCCAGCAATATTGAATAAACCATCGGGATCAGCAATCCGGCCATGCCGAAGGCGATGACGCCCACGATTATGCCATAGGTGTTCATGCCGCCCATCTCTTCGAGGGCGGATTTAACCGAGGCCGGCAATTCTCCCATGACGCCATCGCTGCCCCTTACCAAGGCAATCAAACTGGCGTCGGACTCGGAATAGCCTTTTTCGATGAATTCGTCGTAATAGTTCTCGTAAGAAGCAATGCCCGTCACGGCGTAGTTTCTGACCAAGCTCATCATGTGGGCGCCGGACATGGAGGAATTCTCCACCGTTATCTCCTCGATATAGGCGATATCCGGGTCATTCTTTTCGTTATAGGCGTCGATGAGGGCTTTTTCGGAGATGACTTCGATTTCGGAGACGACATAGGATTTGATGGCGTCTTCGTTTATCGAAGAGCCGTCGTAATAAGCGTTCTTGTTGTCTTCGCGCTTGATGTAGGCGGACATGAATTTCTCCAAGCGCAAAGATAGGGTTTCCATGTTTTCCTTGGCTTCTTTTTTGGCGGCCTCGATCTCTTCCTCGGTGTATGGCTCGCCGGTAAGGAGTTCCTTTCTCATCTTTTGCAAGGTGTTGGAAGTCTTTCCCATCTTATCGTCTTCTTTGACGTAGATGTCGGGATTATAGATCGAAACCTGGACTTCTTTCATTATCTCCGATCCGTTGGGGGAATAGGTTCCCGTCCCGACCAAGGTGACGGGGTAGCCCAAATCGTTGGTCTTGTAATTGACCGTGAAGTCGGGGAGATATTGGGAATAGGCGGATTCGGTGAAGACGTCCATGACCGCCTTTTGGGTGGAGGTGGAGACATAGGCTTCTTTTGCCGAAGAATCGGAGACATAGGCGTCTTTGTCATTTTGGTATATCTCATTCAATCCGGTCGTGATGTCATAAACCGCGTCTTTCTTGCTATCGTCCGCCAAGATCGGCATGAGGGTGAAGGAAGCCTCGGTTTTGACGTAATCGAGAGATTCCGAATCGTCATAAACGCGGGTGATGGCGGAAGAGAAGACGTTGGATACCGTCTCTTGTTCTTTCTCCGTCAAGGTGAAGGAGGAAATAACGACGTCCGTGAAAGCCTTGGGGATGGAAAGCTTCAATATCGTCTCGGTGCTCTGACTTTTGTCGGTCGCGTAGATATCGAAATAATAAGAGAAGATGGAATAGGCCACGTCCTTTTCTTGCTGGGTGTAGCTGGTATTGGAATCCAAGCTGGCCTGAACCAGCTGCATGGCGGTTTTCTTGGCGGCTTGGGTTTTGGCGGCTTCATCCCCGGAGGATAGGGTGTAGGTCAAGTCGTAAACGGCCTTGGCGGTGCTTATGGAAGTGGTCAAAGTCGCGTCGGTGACTTTGCTTACTTCCGTGGCGATCAAGTCCTGCACTTCTTTGTCCGAGGAAATGAATTCTTCGTATTGGAGGGCGGTGTTCTCATAGGCGGTATACAAAGAGATGGTCCCGCTTTTTACGGTATTTTCATAGTCCGCGTCGGAGAAAAGATTGGCCAAGGCTTTCGAGTTGGAATTGATATGCAAAGTGGAAAGGATGGAGATGATGATGATC
>CAVIYC010000130.1:0-2297 GCA_963647095.1 Oscillospiraceae bacterium
GAAATACGCCAAGGATTTTTCTTGTTACGTGAAAGCCAAATCCCCGATTGGGCATTACGTGACCGAGATGACCGGCATAACCGAAAGGACATTGCAGACCAAGGGCCTTTTGTATCACGAGGCAATGGAGAAATTCCGCAAATACGTTTCCAGATATAAGGGCGACGTGATGTTTTGCTCTTATGGAAACGGGGATATATCGATGTTGGAGAAAACAGCCTTCGCCAACTTCGATGACGGGGTGGATTTCATCCGTTTCATCAAAAAGAATTATTTCGATTATTCCTTGTTCTTCGGCACCTACGTCAAAAGCGAGAAAGGCAATATCTATTCCGAGACCAACGCCCTTAAGCTATTCGACGCCGTCTTCGAAGGCACGGCGCACGACGCGTTGTCCGACGCCAAAAACCTCGCCACCTTATATGAGCAGTTTTTGGAGCAAAAAGACACCGTCGCGGCATTATACAAAAAGACTTTGTCCAGATACCGTTCCTTGCCTTTGCCGGTGCAAAAAGTCATGAACCAATTGGCTTCCGGGAATTCCGTGGACCAAGAAGATTATCTGAGATTCATCAAGGAGTCCTTGGAATGATGGATATCAAATATCCCGGAGGGATCGTTTCCCCGACCTTGGCCAAAAAAGGAAGCAAAGGAAAAGCCAAGATGAAGATCGCGGCCGGAAACCGCGGGATGGATTTCGAATCGGAAATCAACCAAAGCAACGAATATTACAGAGAAAAAGACATAGCCATAATCACCAAAAGGCCCACGCCGATAAACGTGGTCAAAGTGAATTACGAGAGAGGCGCCAAGATAACCGAGGCTTTCTTCGAAACCCAATCCACCACCGACTACAACGGAGTCTACAAATCCCGCTATTTGGACTTCGAAGCCAAATCAACGCATAGCAACACTTCGTTTCCGTTAAAGAACATCGCCCCTCAGCAGATAACCCATCTCGAGGGCGTGATAAGGCATGGCGGAATAGCCTTCTTTTTGATTCACCTTGCCCTAAGCGAGGAAGTCTATCTCTTAAAAGCCGATTTCATCTGCGATTTCTACCATAACGGAGATAGGAAATCCATTCCCTTGGAGACGATAAGGGAGAAGGGATACAAAGTCCCGATCGGGTACAGACCCCGTTACGATTATTTGTCCGTCGTTGAGGCAGTCTTTTTGAAATAACGGCAACATTCCTTCATTGGGCAATTGGAACAAATCGGGTTTTTGGCTTTGCATTCCTTTCTTCCGAAGGCTATCAAGGCGTGATGCAAAAACTTCCAATCTCCCTTTGAAAATTCTTTTTCCAGTTTGGCTTCCACCGTTGCCGGGGAATCGTCTTTCAAAGAATAGCCCAAGCGATATGAGATTCTTTTTATGTGGGTATCCACGGGAATGAAATCAAGCTCATCTCGTTCTAAAAGAAACACTTTCGCGGTCTTTTGGCCTACGCCCGGCAAAGCGATGAGAAGAGATAATTCATGAGGGACCAAGCCATTATGCTTTTCGGTTAATGCAACGCCCAAATCATGTAGGTTCTTGGCTTTGTTGTGATATAAGCCCAAGGATTTTATTTCGTTTTCGATGTCTTTTATGTCCGCTTTGGCGTATGCTTCCGCGTCTTTAAAACTCATAAAAAGGGCTTTGGTGACTTTGTTTACCGCCTCATCCGTGGTTTGGGCCGATAAGGAAATGGAAACGAGGCATTCGAGATCCGAAGAAAAAACAAGGGAGCATTTCTCGTCCTTGTAATTTTCCTTCAAATACGAAAGAAGCTCTTTGGATTTAGTCTTCATCGTCCCACTTGTCTTTGGCCATCTTCAAAGATGAGGAAATGTCTTTTTCCCAGTTGGGGGAGGTGGCGGTATAGCCTTCTTCTTCGATGTCCGAAGCGGCCCTTTTGGCCCTAAGCCTCCTATCGATATATTTGATGTTGGGCTTTCCTTCCCTATAAGAATCCTTCAAGGCGTTTTCCACTTCTTCGACTTTGTATCCCGCCATAACCCAATCGGTAAGCTTTCCCTTTTCCAAGGGAGTGAGGGTCCTAGAGAATCTTTCTTCGAACAACTCATTTAGCAAAGTTATCCTCTTTTCGATTTCTTCCTCTTTGGCCTTTTCTTCTTCGTAACGCATCTTCTTGGCCAAATCGCGGCTTAATTTCCTATATATGGGTTCCAAGGTCGTTATCAATTTCCCGTCTTTCATTTCGTAGGAAATCATCTTCTTTTTCAATAAGCCCGCCAAAATGGAATCGATGTCTTTGCTATCCATCGTCATCTTGAGAGAGAGATTGTCCG
>CAVIYC010000131.1:0-2210 GCA_963647095.1 Oscillospiraceae bacterium
GACTTGATCGTCAAAACTTTGAGAAAGGACCACATGAACGTCATCGTCGATGGCGATTTGATGCATATTTCCGTCCCTTCTTATAGGTTGGATATAACCGGAAAGGCAGACATAAGCGAAGAAGTCATCCGCTTATTGGGCTTTGATAACGTCCCGTCTTCCTTGCCGTTTTTGGAGACCAAGACGCAAGGCTTGACCTTGCCTCAGCAAAATAAGATCGCCATCCGCCATTTGTTGAGGGACTTGGGCCTCACCGAGGTTTTGACCTATACGCTTATAAAAGAAAAGGACGTGGATTCCTTCTCCTATCTTTCCAGAGGAAACGCCTTGAAGGTGAAGAATCCTTTGACCGAAGATAGGGAATATATAAGGAAATCCATCACCCCAAGCCTATTGGACGTAGCAAGCTACAATTCCGCCCACCAAGTCAAAAACCTAGCCATATTCGAGGTTTCTGACGTGGACACCGATTCTTACAAAGGTCTCAGATTGTCCGCGGTGATGATTGGAGAAAAGGAAAGCCAGTCCTTATTGAAGTCCGAACCATACGACTTCTTCGACATCAAGGGCGTATTGGTTTCCATCTTGGATTTGCTTGGCATAACCGACAACCGCTACGAATTCAAGAATTCCATCCCGGACGTTCGGCCGTGCTTTCTGTTGGCAGAGACATAGTCGCCGTCTTTGGCGAATTGCATCCGAAAGCCTTGAAAGAGCATAATCTCAAGAATGCGGTGGCTTTGGAATTGGACCTCGGATACTTATTGTCATTAAAGGTCGGAAGCGTCAAAGCCAAGGTTCCCAGCAAATACCCGACCGTATCCAGGGATTTGGCCTTAATCGTTTCCAAGGACGTCGATTTCGCCTCGATAAGAAAAGAGATCAAGCGTTCCGACAAATTGATCACGGACGTCAAGATATTCGATGACTTCGAGGGTTTGACCATCCAAAAAGGCAAGAAATCTTTGGGAATCACCATCGATTTGAATGCCTTGGACAAGACCTTGACCGACGGGGAGATAACCGCGGTCATGGAAAAGATAATCGGCATCCTCAGAGTCAAATTCTTGGCGGAGGTAAGGCAATAATATGACCAAGGTAAACAAAAGCGCCATCATCAAAGGCCGCGATTTGGTTTACGAGGCCGACATAAAGGAAAGGAAAGACCTCCCTTATCCCATTTTGGCTTTGAATTCCTGCCATTACGTTTGCAGAGTCTCGAAAGAAGCCTCTTACAATCACGGAAGCTTCGATATCATCGCCACATTGACCTTGGAAGATAGCCGCGACGCCGTGGCTTTTGCAAAAGAGATCAAACTCAAAGAAGAGGTGGATTTCTTGGATGAGGAAGACGATTCCGGCGAAGGGTTCATCGTCGAAGGGAACTACATCGATCTGGATGACATCGCCATCAAGATCATCATCTCCTCCCTACCGATAAGGGTTTGCCGCGAAGGGAAAGCCAAGGATTTGGGCGTAAAAACGAAAGAGGATAAATCTTCCCCATTCGATAAACTTCTAGACTTGGATTTATAACTTAACAATTTATTGTTATATTTACCAAATAACTACTAATTATCTTCTTGAGACCGTCTCTTCTGAGGCGGTTTTTCAAAAATTCTCAAAATGTTGGTTGCCCTTAAAAAGAAATCGACGTATATTTACAATATAATCGTGGTGGGAAAAAATGGGAAAATTCTACGGACGTTACGAAAGGACATTGGACGATAGGAACAGATTGCAGCTTCCGTCCAAGCTTTTCTCTACTCCGTTGCCCGCCTCTTTATTCGCCCTAAAGGGCTTCGATGGATGTTTATCCATCTATCCCGAAAAGGACTTTGAGGCCTTGATGGAAAGCTTGGAAAAGCAATCATTCCTTTCAAAGGATTCCAGGGCTTTCGTCAGAGCGGTGCTGGAAAGCGTCCGCGAATTCGAGATAGACGCCCACCAAAGAATCACCATCCCCAAGGAGATGATGGAGAGGTACCACCTCAAGAAATCCGTCACGATATTAGGCGTCATCGACCATTTCGAGATTTGGGACGAGGAAGCCTACGTCAATTACAAAGAATCCAACGGATCGAATTCCTTGGAGGAATTAAGCGAAAAGCTTAAGGAGAGGAAAGATGGCTGAACATTATTCGGTAATGCTTGACGAAGCCATCGATTTGCTTTCCGTTAAGCCCGACGGAACATACCTGGACCTCACC
>CAVIYC010000132.1:0-2203 GCA_963647095.1 Oscillospiraceae bacterium
GCTCATACGTCGACAAATATTATTCGGATGATTTCACCGTTTCGTTTTCTAAGCCCGGATCCGTCTCTTTCGATGAAGAATCCACTTGCTTATTGGCTTATGCGGAAGCGGACGAAGCGGGAATAATCGTTACCGCGACGAGTAAATCGTACCCTTCGTTAAGCGCCTCGTTTACCCTCTATGTCGATTACACCGCTCCTAAAGCGGAGGGATTTAGCTTGGATCTCGAGCTTATTTCCTATCCTGGGGATGATGATTTGAACAAACCCGATTCTTTGAACGCCATAAGCATCGGAACCAAGTTCAAAGCCAAAGGCGAAGTGGATGAAAACGCGTCTATTAGGACGGGATTTTACATTTCAAGCGACCCAAGCGTCATTGAGATAGATTCTCTCACCGGCATAGCCACGGCCTTAAATAAAGGCAAGGCCGACATCGAATTCCATTCGGACGACGATCCGAGCCTGTTTGTCAAAGAAAGCATCATGGTTTTGGACGCCATAGGCCCAATGAGCATAGATTTCGAATCCTTGGGGGCGATCAGCTATGAAACAGACGATTCTTATGACGTCGGATTCGCCCATGTCGAATTGGCATATGGGCAATCTTACAAGATAACGACTGTTGTGCCGGCATACGCGACATATAAGAAAGTCACCTATGCCCAAAAAGCCTTCAATGGCGAAGAAATAGACAAAGATGTTTTGAGCGTGAACGCCCAAGGCGTAATCACCTTAAAACGAATAGGAACTTCATTCATTCACGTTATTTACGGTTCAAGCGAAACCTTGGGAAAGACGGAATATGTCTTAAAAGTGACCGTCAAGAGAGACATCGAATCCTTCTGGGCGAGTTTCTTGTATTTGGTAAGAAAATTATTGGGTCATTTCGGGGTCTTTATGATGAGCGCCATATGCACGATGTGTTTCGTGGCCCTTTATTTCAAAAAAGAATGGCAATGGGGCGTTGGGGCCTTATCGTCCTTGCTTATCGGCTTTTTATTCGCCGGAGTCTCCGAATGGATCCAAAAATACACCCCTGGGCGATATGGCTGCTGGTCTGATGTATGGATTGATTTCAAAGGCACTTTGACGGGCGCGGGGATAATTTCCGTTATCCTTTTGACGATATATATCATCAAAATCGTGTATCATCATTGTTTGAAGAAGAAAAAAAGCGAAGAAGGGAGGGAGGAAAATGAAGAAAAACAAATACAAGCAAGAGACGAATGACGCGGAAGAGATATTTTCGCGTTTGAAGGCTAAAGACGCCGCCAGTCTTTTGTATGCCTCCGGTTTTGATTCAAGCGCCCCTCTTTTAAAATACGGGATTCCGTCCTTTAGAATGAAAGAAGGCTCTTACGGAATCATTCCGGACAACGAGAACGAAAGCAGCATCTGCTTCCCTTCTCCTTCTGCCTTGGCTTGCACCTTTGACGAGCAATTGGCCAAAAGTTATGGCGAAGCCTTGGCCAAAGAGGCGATGTTGCACAACGTTGATGTGGTTCTCACTCCTTCCTTAGGGATTAAGCGCAACCCTTTGTGCGGTTTTTCTTATGACCTTTATTCCGAAGACCCCATCTTGACCGGAAGGATGGGATCGTCTCTGGTTTTGGGCATCCAATCCAAAGGTATCGGGGCTTGCTTAAAGGACTTCGTTTGCCAAAACCAAGCGACTTCCTATGCGCATATGGACGCCCAAGTGGATATGAGAGCCTTGAACGAAATCTATCTGAAACCATATTCTTTGGCGATAAACAACAGCGATCCGTGGATGGTGATGACCTCCTATAACAAGCTGATTGGCGTATCTTGCAGCGACTCTTCTTATTTGCTTAACGACGTATTGAAAGGCGAGATGAAATTCAGGGGAGTGGTGGTATCCGCCCCATCGTCTAGCTTAAGCCCCGTGCTTAGCCATCAATCCGGCATAGATTTGGAAATGCCGGCCTTTGGCTCGTATAAAAAAGAAACGCTCAGCGCTTTGAAAAAAGGAAAGATAAGCAAAGAAAGGTTCTCGGATTCCGCTAAAAGGGTCATCGCCTTGGCTTTGAAGACCAAAAACAAAGAGGCGGCCTATAACGAGGACGAGCAATACGCTTTGTCGCAGAAAATCGCCGAAGAAAGCGTCGTTTTAGCCAAAAACTCCGACGGGATTCTCCCTCTTTCTTCCTATAAAAACGTGTGCTTGATCGGGGCTTTGG
>CAVIYC010000133.1:0-1530 GCA_963647095.1 Oscillospiraceae bacterium
GATAATACCTTAACTTCGGAAATAATGAGGTTTCCATCGGAATATTTGGCATTGGTAACATAGGCTTTCGGATTGGAGAAAGTCAAAGCCGCATCGATATCCATCGGCTTCTGGTAAATATTTAAAGGCGTGTCTATTACGACCTCTCCGTCTTCTCCTTCGTACCCCAGATAAGTCCCGGACAGCAAAGCCTCAGAAGGGTTTAAAGTCAAAAACAAAACGGGGATGTTGAACAATTTGGCGTATTTCCTTATTTCTCCCCAAACGGAGGTCCTGGCGAATCCGTCGGTTTTGGAAAGGAAATCGTCCAAGACCAATAAACTGGGTTTGCTCAACATGGCTTTTCCGATCAATCCCCTAACGTATTGCTTGGAAGATATCTCGCTGGGCTTTTTGTCTTTTATTTCGTCCAATTTAAGCAAGGACAAGGACTTTTGGATCGATTCTTCCTTTCCTTCGATTTCTCTGTTTCTCAGATAAGAAAGATAATTGTTTCGCAAAGAAAGATGGGAGAATAGCTGGCTTTTGTCGCTTATAAGGGAAATCGGGGAATCTTCGTTTATGTCCTTTCCGTCAAGTTCGAGCAGCATCGGGAAGTTGCTTGGATCGGCGTTTAACAAATCCAAGAAAGCCTGCTTCCTTTCATTGGATTTGAAATAGAAAGAAAGGACTTCCCCTTCTTTTAATTCAAAGGAAGAAGGGTTTCCTGGCTTAATTGTGGTTTTCTTCAATGTTAGGGACATGTTTTTCTCCTTTATCTGGCGGCCAACTGGAAATAGATTTCCATCAATAAGGCGTCGTGGTAATCTCTCACGTTCAAACCGGTGAGTTTTTCGAACTTGCCTATTCTAAACAAAAAGGTGTTTCTATGGATATATAAGCTTTCCGCGGCTTTCTTTCCGTCCAAATTAGATCTTAGATACGTTCCGATGGTGGTTAATAAGTCCCTGGGGACGGAGGATAAAGCCCTCGTTAAGTAGGGAATCGAGGAATAATCCCCGAAGGTCAATTCCTTGAATATCATGTCGGACATGTACCTAAAGGAATTCGGGGCGTAGGCCAAGCACTTATCTAGCAATTTCAAAGGCAATTCTTTCCAATTGCAGCCTCTTAAAAACGATACGTTCAACCTAAGCTCGTTATGGATGTCAAAAGCCTTCTTTTCCAGCAAAGCGTCGATATTTTCCTCGCTTATGATCTCACCCTTCAAGGGAGTTATCATATTGATTTCCGCGTCAATGGGCAAAAGGCTTCTGAACTTATTTAAATCAAAGCCCTTATCGACCAAAAATAGGTAACGCATCAATAATTGTTCTCCTGCCTTTTATAGTTGACTTCCAGCTTCTTATCGTAGGCTTTCAAGGCGTCTTCCACCGTGAAATCCAAACCTTTGAGCAAAGCCCAATAAGCCGAGAAGGCTTTGATGTAATTCTCTTTCGTATACGAGGAAGATAATTTGGAAACCAAGGCATACACCTTCAATATCTGAGCGGTGAGATCTTCGCATCCCTCGTCTTCGATTTCATAATC
>CAVIYC010000133.1:1540-2189 GCA_963647095.1 Oscillospiraceae bacterium
GCATGCAAGGGAATGCCCAAGGAAAAGAAGAAATGGAGCCCGTCCGCGTATTCGTCTAGGATAACCTCTTTCGGGGATGGCCCTTTATACGACCAGAACTTGAAACAACGGGTTTCGTTGGCGAATTCCCCCAATTCCACCAATAAGGCCAACAATCTCTTTTTCGAGGTGGATTCGTAAGTTTCGTTATGCTTTTCTTGGATGGCTTTGTCCAATTCGGCTTGCTTATCGAAATAATTTCTAAGGTCTTCCATATTTTTCTCCAATGATACTAAGTATAGCTTATTGTGCTTAACGCACAAAGAAAAAAGCCCCTTATCTTTTTGATAAAGGGCTTAGTTTCATTTAACGTCGTTCCAAATGGGCGAACGGTATTTCCTTTTCGTACCGATTGGGGCGCTTTCGTGGTCGATGTTGTTGACCAAGGCTTTGAATTCGGCTTTGACGTCCTTTCCATCTTTGGCCTCATCCAACATCTTGCTAAACGACGCGTATAACGGGAAGGATTTATGTATCAAGGTCGGGAAGTTCTCGTTGTGGGTTTCCCCGGTATAGGGATCTTTCCATTCCGCGTTTTTCGCGTTCATGAAGTCATAATCCTTCAAGTGCTTTGGCATCTTCTTTGGGAGGTGCAAGCCATAGGGGACGG
>CAVIYC010000134.1:0-2139 GCA_963647095.1 Oscillospiraceae bacterium
CATCAAGCTTGTCGATGACCTCAGACGGGGTATAAACAGTTACGGCAACGGCGGTTACCTCGCAAGAAGCGGAGACTACGCTTCCATCAGGAAGGGTGATGCTGGCGGTTATCGTGGCCGTAGTGCCTACTTTCACGTTTTCATCGACGGTAACAATACCTTCTTGATTGACGCTGATGCCACCGGCTTCGTTGTTCGAAGTATAAGTGACATCGTACGGATACATATTCTTTTTGAGTTTGAACGATAAATTCGTTTCAAGTCCGATGCCGACATTATAGCTTTCATCCTCGAAATAGAATTCCGCGGTATGGGCTTTGCCATATCCTGGACGGATAAAGATGGTTGTCACGCCTTCGTAATCGTGCGAAGGGTTCTGATAAGTGTCCAAGGTGACCATCAATTGGCCGGTAGGGTCTTCGTAAGTCACGTATCCAGCGACATTGGTTTCGTACCATCCGGCTTTATATAAAGCATCCACGACTTCCTGGTAGGCTTTGGAAGAAACGTCAAAGACGGAGATATAGATTCCTTCTTGAACGCGGGATAAACGCGTCGCTTCCGCCTTAATTTCCTCTTCGCTTGGATTTTCCAATCCATAATAAGAAGGGAACGCGGTTATATCTTCGTAGTAGTATTCATAATACTGATCGAACATCTCTTGACCGCGGATGAAGTATTTGATGTCTTTGCCGGTTTCAGGGAAAGCCGAGGTATCGATTTCCGGAAGAGCGACGCTGTCGATCTCTAAAAGATTCGTAAGCGTATCATTGATTTTTTCTTCGGGCCAAGACGTCACGAAAGTGCTGGTCGGCTCTATGATTTCGATCATTACCATATATCCGACGGTGTTGTCATCGTTGTCAGTAAGGTTATAGGTCATGAAACTTACGGTTTCTTCCCAGCTCAGGGCAGGGTTGCGCAACTCATTCAACGAATAGGTTTCGTAGTTGTATCCAGAAAGGAGATCGTAAGTGTAAATGAAATAAGTGTCGGCTTTCTTATATCCCAAATAAGTTCCGCCTTCGGCTATTTTGAATTGAGGGATATCCACGCCGCTATCTTTCTTTATTTGGTCGGTCAATTCGGTCGGCCAGGAAGAATAAGCGGTAGCCTCTCCGCTATAAGAGAAGGTGAAGGTGTTGCCGCCATAATAATATAAGACCGCTTCCAACGTCGCGCCGTTATCAAGGTATTTGACCAAATAATAAAGGCTATATTGGGTGCTTAGGGGCCTGCTTAAGACAAAGCCCTCATCTTGTAACATTTCAGCGTATTTTTTGGTCAAATCCTCGGTGTAAATGTCATAGATTTCAAGGTTGTTCAAATTGGTGGCCGAAACCCAATAATCTTCGCCCAATGCGATGAATGGCAAATCCAAAGTGGTTACCTTTTTGATGGATGCGGCTTCCGCTTCGCTCCAAGCGGTATTCGAAGTGGCTTTGCCAGACATTCCGGTATAGCAATGGATTACGTTGCAGGTATCGAACGAATAGATGATGTCGTAGCCCTCTTTTCCGTCTTCGGAGGCTTTGGTAAGTTCGACGAAGAGGATACCCGAAGTATCGACTTGGACTTTTTTCGCCCCATAAGTTTCTATGGTCGACCATCCGGCATTCTCCAAGGTCTTGTAATATTCCTTCAAAGAGAACGTCTCACCCTGATCGTAGATTTGCAAATAAGAGAAGTCTTGCTCATAATCGTGGATTTCGTTCACCGTGACGGTTCCGGAGACCATTCCGTTTGGATAAGGCAAAACTTCGCCGCAATATTTCTTTATCAGCTCTTTTTCTTCTTCTTTCCAATCCTGAACGACGGGAGTGGGAGATGACGAGGACGAAGAAGCGTCGCCCGAAGTATCGGAACTGTCGCTATCGTTATCGGAAGAGCCGGAATCCACATCGGTACAGGAAGCCAACCCTCCCACTAAAGCAAAAAGAGCCGCAATAGAGAGGAATTTGATGTTAGGTTTGTTCTTTTTCATGTTGTTTTTCCTTTCGCGCACGCTAAAAATGACGGGTCCTATTATACCTTTTCTTTAGAAAATTAAACTTTTTATGCTCGCATTTGCTAATGCGATGATCAAAAACCTAGATAATGGCTTTACCAGCGATTGAATACTTTTTCGGCAAATCCGAC
>CAVIYC010000135.1:0-2116 GCA_963647095.1 Oscillospiraceae bacterium
CCCGATGAGTGCCCTACAAGCAATGTTTCTCCTGACGGCAAAATGACGACATCGCCCTTTTCCAATTGCAATTCTTCACACCCCGACGCAGTCTCTTCGTCACGGTTCACACTTTCTCCGAGCAAATAAGGTTTGCCGTTATTGTAAAAGGCATAGATTTCGCCCTCAGGAAGCGAACCCGAAGCATAATCAATACATCTTCCATTGCCGACGAAGAAGCGAACATCCTTAGCCGGAATTTCATAATCGTAGTAAATAGTTTTCTTGTTATCCTGCAAACGGCAACGAATTGAACCAAAAATATCCTCGAGTTTCAAATTGGGGCATCTGCATTCATCTGCATAAATTCCAGCCTTGCCGTTTAAGGCAGGCGGCTCGACATAGCCTTTCCCAAACGAGGTGCCTTCGATAACCCAAATAAGAGAGCAAGCATCTTCTTCGGTGCAGTTCTTCAGAATCTGACGAGGTAAAACCAAAGAGAACAGGCCATTTGAAGGATTGAGAAGAAGCGTTGGCTTTCTAAATAACGTCTCCCCTCTTTTCCTGCCATTTGACGATGAAACCTTTTTAAAATCCTCTTGGAATTTTCCATTCGGGTTGTCTTGCCACTGTTTTAGCAAATGAATTAAACGCGTCTTCGAATCTGGGATGGGGTTATTGTCATAGAACGCGCTATCAATAAGCTTAAGGTAATTCTTAATCCTTATCTTGGCCCCAATGGGATTTTCAATAAGAGCCACGCTAGTGTGAACCATGAGATCTTTCACGCCTTGTTCGTTGTTCTTTTTTATCTCGTTAATCAGAATGTCGAAAACGTCCTTGCCGTCATCACCGTCGAGATTGCGGACGTCTCTATTCAAATCTATCCGCCAATAATCGTAGATATAATCAAAGAACTGCTTCGCACAGGGTGTGGAAACGAAGGAGTGCAAACAAACATTACTATATGGGCGATTATCTCTATAGGAGACGCAAGGCTTGCCGTGTTTCTTTAGCGTTTCTTTGCAAATTTGGTGTATGCGTTGTTGCCGATTACCATCGATTTTTGTTCCGAAAACAGACTCTAAATCACCCCAAAAGTTCCCTTCAGCATAATGCTCTTGGGCATAAAGAACCATTCCGTAAACGAAAGTGCGAGGATGATGCGGACGGAAACACCCGATTCCGCCGTTTTGCAGAATCTCAAGCTCCTCCTTCATGTATTCGAAGAGCACTTTCCGTTCATCTTCGTCTAATGAAATATCTCCAATAAGCGTCTTTTGTTTATATCCTTCTTCAATTCGTTTGAAGAGCTTTTCTTGAGCCGTCAAAACCAAGGAGTTTATGTGCCCAGCATACCCTCTGCCCTTCTTCATCTGACGATGATTCGCCAACTGATCGTCTTTGAATGTGTTCAGCTCTTCATCCGAGGCTTCTTCGCCTTCTCGAACAAGGTAAATACGGAATGTCCCATAATCCAAAACGAATGATCGCTGCAATTTCTTGATAATGTTCAAAATAGTCACGCTGTCTTCTGGTACATCGAAATAGAGATCCGGGCCGAATTTGAGTTTGTTTTTGGCAAAATCAAGAGTAGAGCCATTCCTAAAGAAGCACCCATCAAGTAGGCTGTGGTTGTTGATATATCTTTCTATAGCGGCACGGCCGTGGGTTCCTTGGTTCAGCTCATATAGAAAAATCTTCAGCAGTTCTTTCCACGATTCCACGGAATAAACGGTCTTCTTAAAATAGAGGAAAACAGGTCTCCACTCGTCTTTAGAAAAATCCTCTATTTTGTTAAATGAAACCTGAACAATTGCACCCATAGACCAAGAAACTCTTCTCTCTAGAATCAATTATAAAAAGGATACGCGTTAAACCAAACGGAAAAAGAGTCTCTCGCCCATTTTCCTAAGAAGTTTTTCGGATGAGGCAACACGTCATAAAGGGGATCGCATTTTCTTGGTTTATGGCGTGTTTAGCCGCTAAAGACGATGGCCACAAAGACAGACAAGAAGCATAGGCGAAACACATGACATTCATTTAGGTTGCATATAGAAAAGCGCGGCTCTCATGTTTTTGTGTGGGTCGCCATTTTTACTTGACCCACACAAAAGCAATGAACTTGGCGAAAGCG
>CAVIYC010000136.1:0-2095 GCA_963647095.1 Oscillospiraceae bacterium
ATAATAAGTCTCGCTATAGTTCCGCAAATCATTGACCTCATCGTTAAAAACGAGGGTTTGGATGACATATCCGCGATAACGGAATTCTATTCTTCGAAAACATATGAGGTGCTCTCTAACGAAGAAACTAAGGTGTGGCATTATAGCCCTTTGACCCTTTATATGATGTTTAAAGGCGAAAAAGAAACCGGCGAATTGATCTTTCCGGAGGAATAGATTATGAACAAAGAAACTCCGTTCATCATTCTTTGCATCGAAGAATACAAAAACCAAAAGGGATTGACAGGCAAAGAAGCCATCGCCTTATTCAACAAATATTCCGTTTGTGAATATATACAAGATTTCTACGAGGCTTTGCATACGACTGGAACGCGATATATCGTTAATGACATCGACCTCTATATCGAATCCAAGCAGCTCGCTTAGCGTGAATTTTAACAATCTAAAAATAGCTCGCTTTCATAAGATAGGTTTGTTTAGAGGACCACAAACAAAATGCCTTCATGAAGATGGCTTCTTTTTGCTGTCGTTATGTTATCTAACTGCATATAACAATTGTCTAACTGCATATAAAAAGGCGAAATATATTACGCCCCGTTTTCTTCTCCTAAGCCAAAGGATTATAAAATCGACGGAACCATAAAAAAGGATTCTATTTTCACTTTGCATATGATCAAAGGCGGCAATGAAGGCTCAAAGGTTTTGCTTGGGACTATCAAACTTATCAATATGATTCCGATCCCAACTGAATATGTGCTTGATTATTCGATAGAAGACGAGAGCGATCTCAAATACAAAGACGTCGTGTCCGATGAATTCAAATGGGTTAGCGAAAACCGAAATAAGATAACCAAAAACGCCAGGCTTTTGTATTTTTCAAGAAAAACGAAATCGCGGCCAAAAACGATAGCAATTCAAAAATTTACGAAGCCGTCCTTCCTTTTCAAGAAATAGAAAAGTTTATTATCAAGAACAACTTATGAAAATAATCTTTTAGGTAATTCAACGATGTAGAGCGATATGTTTTTTTCTGCCCCCTACCTTTAGTCATCTTTCTAGATTTTTGATTATTTTATTGTGGGATGATTTACAATAATCGTATGGAAAACAAACAACATATGTTGAGCGACAGCCCTTTGCTCGACCAAAACGGAAATTTAAATGAAGCGGGATACGCTTATTCTTTAATTAAGCGTTATGATCGAAATCACATAAAAGCCAGCAAGTGGAGAATCAAGGAATGGGACTACTATTATGTTGGCAACAACGATTTTGGCATTGCCTTGACAATTGACGATAACGGATATATGGATTTATGTTCCGTTACGTTGCTGGATTTTAATAACAAAACATACCAAGAAAAGATGGTTGTCCATCCATTTAGCTTTGGAAAACGCAATTTGCCATCTTCGTCTTCAGAAGGCAAAACAATATATGTTGACAAAAAAGTCACTATGCGTTTTACGCACGAAGACAACAAAAGGCACCTATTTTGCGACTTCCCCAAATTCGGCAAAAACGGCGAGAATTTATACGTTAGCCTTTACCTTGAAGAGACCAATGGAAAATCGATGGTCATCGCCACCCCTTTTGAAAAGGAAGGGCACTTTTATTACAACCAAAAAATCAACAATCTCAAAGCTTCTGGCTTGGTGAAACTCGGAAAAGAAAAATACGATTTCTCATCCGACTGCTATGGTGTATTGGATTGGGGGAGAGGCGTTTGGACTTACAAAAACACCTGGTACTGGAGCTCCTTGTCCGGAAAGATCGGAAAAGACATCATCGGTTGGAATTTGGGATATGGATTCGGCGATACCTCGAAAGCCAGCGAGAACATGTTGTTCGTTAATGACAAAGCCTATAAATTGGACGACGTCACATTCGAGATTCCGACGAAAAACGGGAAAGACGATTTCCTCTCTCCTTGGCGCGTATTTTCCAAATCCGGCGACATCAATTTGATTTTCACGCCTTTGCTAGATAGGCACGGCGGGGCGAATCTGCTGATAATGGAAAGCAACCAACACCAAGTTTTCGGCAAATGGAACGGATATTTCCTCGTCGATGGCAAAAAAGTGGAAATAATAGATAA
>CAVIYC010000137.1:0-2063 GCA_963647095.1 Oscillospiraceae bacterium
GTATCTTGTTTAAGTATGTCTTTGATATAAGCCCTGAACTTCTTGGAATTAACGGTATATAAACCATTCTTGTCATAAATCTTGGTTGGTTCATCGACATAATATTTTTCGAGTCGATCTATGTCTTCGTCGTTGTCGAACGAAAAACGGAAAATGGAGGTTTCCGGAACGCCCAACGAGAGCAGCTTTTTGTAGAAAATGTTATTCATCAAATAAGATTTTCCGCTTCTTCTGGCTCCGGTTATCACCTTGATCAAAGAATTGTTTTTAGCTTCTAGCAGCTCTTCTAAATATTTGTCGCGTTTGAATTCCATAACTAATTAATCCTATTCGATTTTTTCCGAAGACTTTTGTTTTTGTCGAATTCATTATTTCACAATTTATATCCACAATAAAGTCTATTCGATTTTTTCCGAAGACTTTTGTTTTTGTCGAATAGAGAATGATTCACTCTGCAACAGCTATAACCAAATTCGTTTAATTAACGGTTATATAAGAAAAAAACCATCAGGATTTGATTCTTCGTTCCTGATGGTTTTCGGTTGTTGTTAGATGACTTACGCCAACAAACTGTGTTGGTATGCGACGATTACGTTGTTCCAGGTTTTGGCGATGTAATCAGCGACGCTAGTGTCCAAAGAAGCTTTTACCAACGCGTCGATTTTGGCTTTGTAGGCTGAATCTTCGGCGTAGTCTTTGACTCTGGCGGCGATGACGTTGGAACGCAAATCGGCCACGTCGTCTCCTTCGACCGGCAAAGTGACGTCAGGGACGATGTTTCCGGTCAAAGCGGTGTTGGTCGGCAATACGCCATAATCGTAATCCGCCAAAGAAGCGGCGAGATTTTCCTCGCTGACGGCCTTGATGTTGGAAGGCAAATTGATTGGGGATCCCTTATCGTCTTTTTCATAAGAGGAGATGACTCCGTTTTTGACCAATAAGTCCAAGGCGCGGGTTTGGTTGGTGTCGTCGTTGCAGATGACGTAAGTGGCGGTGGTCTTGACGGAAGGGAATTCCGCGGCGGTCTTCTTTCCGGCATAGATTCTCAATGGCTCGTAGTGGATAGTGGCTACCGGGAAAAGGGTGGTGTAGGAATAATTGGTGTCGTAGTTGGAGCTGCCAGTTTCCCAAGATTGCAAATATGGTCTATGTTGGAAATAGTTGACGTCATATTCTTTTTCGGCGACCGCGGAGTTTTGGATGCTCCAATCCAAAACGGTGGTTTTAAGTTTGTATCCTTCTTTTTCGAGCAACGGTTTTATGGCGTTGTTCAGTATTTGCTCATGGGGGAGAGACGAGCAGCAAACGGTGATGGTGTTTGCGTTGTCCCCGCAAGAGGCCAAGGCGAGCAATGACAATGCTCCGGTTAATAATGCGATGTGTTTTTTCATTTTGCGATTCTCCTTTTATCAAGTTTTTTAGACAATGCCAATCCGACTTCTTGGATTATGGTAACCATTAAGACCGCGACTAGCACCAATACCCAGAATTCCCACGATTCGGTGAAACTCCTGGTGTTTTTCGTATAGAAGCTCCATACTTCGGCGATTACTCCCCCCGCCCCCAAATTGTAGGCGAAGGCGGTGTACCCAATTACGTTGACCAACGTCAGGGAAACCCCAATCAGCAATGAGCTTCTGGCCTCGGAAAGATAGACTTTGGTAACTATCTTCCAGGTGGAGGCTCCCATGGATTTGGCCATTTCGACCACTCCGGAATCCACATCGTTCAAGCTTTGCTCAACCAATCTCGAAACGAAGGCGAAGGTTGAGAAGAACAACGGGATTATCATCGTGTACCATTCTCCCGTCCCTCGGCCCAACAAGGCTCTGGTAAGCGGAAGCAAGATGACCGTTAGGATCAAACATGGGATTGAACGAAGGAAGTTGACTATCGTCCCCAAGATGAGATTGAGGGGTTTGTTGGGCTTTAATCCCTTGGCGGAGCTATTCTTCAGCAATATGCCAAGCGGCAAGCCGATCAGATAGGCCAACAAGGTGGATATAAATGTCATCCCTATCGTTTCGCCGACGATCCTTCCCCATTCGATGTTCAAGACGCTC
>CAVIYC010000138.1:0-2038 GCA_963647095.1 Oscillospiraceae bacterium
ATCCAGCCTCATAACGCGTGAATCCGGGAACAGATCATTCAATTCCTTGACCGCCCTTTCGGTTCCGAATCCGGTCCTCATCAAACGCTTGCAACCGCAATCCGGGCAAGCGGAAGGATATAGTTCCACATAGCCGCAATGATGGCATTTGAGCATTCCGTCGGTTTGATGATACGTAAGCGAAGAATTGCAGCTTGGGCAGACGAAATAGTAGCCGCAGCTTGGGCACATGATGGTTGTCCAATACCCCCTGCGATTTATCAAAATCATTCCCTGGGTCTTGGTGTCCAAACACGATTTCAGGCGACTATATAACGTTTTTGATATCTTATTGGATCCAGGATAGAGGTTTTCCTTTTTGGAAAGATCCACTATCTCGGTTTTCGGAAGGGGCATGGCGTTGATCCTTCTGTTCAATTCGGCATATCCATATACACCTTTCCTGGCTTTTGCCTTCGTTTCCAAAGATGGGGTAGCGGAACCCAGAATCACTTTTCCATCATGCTTTTTGGCTCTCATAATCGCCACTTCCCTGGCGTGATAATATGGCGGTCTCTCTTCTTTGTAAGAATCGACGTGTTCTTCGTCGATGATGATCAATCCGATGTTTTTGAGCGGGGCGAAAACCGCGCTTCTGGTGCCGACCACTATATGGGCGTCCCCTCTGCTTATGCGGCGGTATTCGTCATAGCGTTCCCCATCGGTTAATCCGCTATGCAAAATGGCGACTTTGTCTCCGAATCTTCTCGAGCAATAATCGACCATCGAAGGAGTGAGGTTGATTTCAGGGACCAGCATCAAGACGTCTTTGTCCAGAGACAAATAATGCTCGGCCAAATGAAGGTAGACTTCGGTCTTTCCGGATCCCGTCACGCCTTGGAGCAAAATCGTGGTCTTATCCGACGAAATTATGTCGGAAAACGCCTTTCTTTGATCATTGTTTAACGGATGGGATATCTCTTCGTTGAAGGAAAAAGCCTTCGGAGAACGCATTTTTTCCTTCTTTATGAATCGGATTCGGCCTTTTTCGTATAGCTTATCCAATACGGACGGGGATTTGATGTCTCGCTTGAGCATCTCCCCATTATCCTTGAGCATCCTCATTATCTCGATTTGCTTGGGGGTCAAATCGTCTTCGTTATAATCAAGAATATCGACATATGTTTCGTAGGCGATTTTAGGCCCTTTCAAAGATGACCTTCTCGGGGCCAATGACCTCGGGAACATGGCTTGAAGGACAGAGATTTTGGACGAAAGGTAATAGGAAGCGACGTCGTTTGAAAGCTCCAAAAGCTCATCGGACAAAAGCGGAGCCTGGTCCAAAATCTCGTCGATGTGCTTCATTTTGTAGCCGTTTATCTCTTCCAATTCCTCTTCGGTTTGATTGGTTTCGGTTACGTTGGTGACGAATCCCACTATCTTCTTTTTGCCTTCGCCAAAGGAAATAAGGACCCTATATCCTTTATCCACCGGCTCGCTGCCGTCGTACAAATAGCTAAAAGTCCTATCCAGAGACTTGGTGATGTATTCAACCAAAACGTCGAGAATCTTCATAGACTTAGTCTATCAAATAAAATAGGCAGGGTGATAAGCCTACCTACTTTTTGTTTGAAATGATGGTTTCTATTTCCTTGGCCGCGCGTTCCACCGAGTCATTGACGATCACGTGGTCGTATTCGTCTTTGCGAGTGAGCTCAACCTTTGCTTTGTTCAAGCGTTTCTGGATGGTTTCTTCGTCTTCCGTGGATCTTCCGCGGATGCGATTTTCCAAAGCTTCGAAGGAAGGGGGGACCAAGAAGAAGGTGACGGGATGCAAATCTTTGCAATTCTTCAAAACCTTGTCCATTCCGTTGACGTCTATTTCCAAAATGACGTTTATGCCGTTGTTCAGTTTGTCGACGACTATCGATTTCGGGGTGCCGTATTTATGTCCGACGAATTCCACATGTTCCAAGAAATTGTTCTTTTTCACGTTCTCATCGAAGGTCTTATCGTCAACGAAAATATAATCCACCCCATCGACTTCCCCGTTCCTCAT